>NZ_JAUYVX010000007.1:0-173963 GCF_030688925.1 Oceanobacter sp. 3_MG-2023 | reverse complement strand
ACTTGACCCGTCAGGCCTGCAAGTCGGCTTCGTGATTCGAAACCATCCGGTAGCCCAGAGTGAGCACCGGATTAAATGAATGTCCCCTATAGTACTAGTTGTTATTTCAAAAAGATCAAACATATTATTAATCAAAAACAGCGGCTTCCAATACGGCACCAGTCCAATAATCATGGCAACCCAAACAATAAATGACCGTCAAAATAGCACCGCTGCGCTGCTGATTATCGCCGTTACCCTGAATGAATACCGATTAACAGGCTTTTTCAAATCAATGATTGATCTGGCTGTTTGATTGGTCTGATCGATGCTCCTAGAATTTTAATATTTGCACGATCCTACGATTTGATAGAACTGACACGAAGGGAAGACGACGATGAGATTGATGAACTTTTTTGGATTTGGCCACGATCATCAAGATGCTATCCATGCCAAGGAAGCAGCCAAGAGAGCCAGTGTATCGCTGGATATTGATGTATCCATTGCTGCGCACGAAAACTGGTTGACCCGGCTGGAAACCTATATCTCCGGTCACAGTCACGAAACACTGGATCCAACCCATGCTGCTTGTGACGACGAGTGCGAACTGGGCAAATGGATTTATTCCGATGGCGAAAAGTACCTCGGCCAATACGCAGCGTTTAATGACCTGAAAGCAACCCATAAAATGTTTCACTACAAGGCATCATCCATCATCAGCCTGGTACAGGCCGACAATCATTCTGATGCAGAGAAAGAACTGGCCGGAGATATCCACAAGCTGACCCTGAAAATTCGCCAACGTCTGCAAGACCTGAAATACATCGACTAGCCCATTGCCGGCTCAGACCCACAGGCACTAACGACAGCAGCCAGCAGTGCCTGATTATTACCCCTCCCGATTGGCCTTCCCCTGTTCACAACACGTCCCCAAACACACCACTGCCCAAAACAGCCAGTAACCCGCTGACACTCCCGTCATCACGACCCACAAACCAGCAACGGTTGGTTCTGTACTTGGACATACAACACCGTCATGATCAGGACTGACGACCATTGCCCATCAGACACGTTATGAACTATTGGCTATTTAAAACAGAACCGACAGCGTTCAGCATCCAGGATCTGGCATCGCGACCGAAACAGACAGAGCCCTGGGACGGGGTACGTAATTATCAAGCCCGCAACTTTCTACGTGATGAGATACAGCCGGGTGATCAAGTCTTTATTTACCATTCCAGCTGCAAGGAAATTGGCATCGCCGGGCTGGCGGAAGTGGTGCGGGCTGGCTATGTCGATCCCAGCCAGTTTGATCCCGAATCCAGATACTACGACCCGAAAGCCACGCAGGAAAAGCCGCGCTGGTATCAGGTCGACATCCAGCTGGCGCAGGTTTTTCCACGGGTGTTGCCGTTGCAAGACATCAAGGCCATGCCGGAGATCACCGAGCTGGGGCTGATAAAAACCGGCAACCGTTTGTCCGTTATGCCTGTCAGCCCCCGTGAGTTTGATATTTTGCGACAGCGAGCCAGCTGACAACAGCCAACCCTCCGAACAGATCCAAACAACACAGACAATCAGGAGTACTGATGAAAATCTACGGCGATAGCCAGTCCGGTAACTGCTACAAAATCCAGCTGGTATGTGCGCTGCTGAATATCCCGCATCAATGGGTCCGGATGGATATCCTGGCCGGTGATACTCACTCCCAGGCCTTTTTACGCAAAAACCCCAATGGCAAGATTCCGGTCCTGGAGCTGGATGATGGTCGCACCCTGAGTGAATCCAACGCGATCATCAACTACCTGGCAGCCGGTTCCAACCTGTTACCAACGGATACCTTTACCCTAGCCAAGATGCAGCAGTGGCAATGTTTTGAACAATACAGCCATGAGCCCTATATTGCCGTTGCCCGCTTTATTGCCAAATATCAGGGAATGCCCGCCGAACGACAGGACGAATATAGCGCCAAACAATCGGGAGGTTACCGGGCCCTGGATATCATGGAACAGCAACTGGCCGTCACCCCCTGGCTCTGTGGCGACCAAATCACTAATGCCGATATCAGCCTCTATGCCTATACTCATGTGGCACATGAAGGCGGCTTTGAGCTTGACCGCTATCCCGCCATTCAGGCCTGGTTGCAGCGTCTGGCCGCAACACCCGGCTGGATTGCCATGGCATGATATGAACCAATAACCGCTGCCAATATCCCAGACAGACCATTCAGGAGATTTCCATGTCAGGCTATCCAGATACTTCGTCTTCCAAGCCCCCTCGTCCCCCTTTGTCACCACTGGACGATGATGCCAAAACCCAGGCACTGATTGCTTATTGCCTGTTAGGTGCCGGCTATTTTACCGGCGTGTTCTGGGTAATTGGTGGCGTCTGGGCCATGGCCAAAATCAGTGATTTTCAAGGCTCTCTGTTTGAAGACCACTTTGCCAATATCATCAAGGTATTCTGGTGGGGGCTGGGCATGATGGTGATAGGGATTGTGACCTCTTTTATTATTATTGGCTGGCTGATTATTATGGGGACTTTTATCTGGACGGTATTCAGGATTGTCAAAGGGTTATCCCAACTGACCTCAAACCGGTCCTACTCAGGGCGTGACTGACCGGAGTACCCCGTCTGGCAAAGCGCCAGATACACCGTAGACAGCAGCCAAACACAGCCGCTGTATCAAGCCGGTATCGTTCTGCAGTTGACAGCCCACTTGGGCACCCTATGATGACGGAATCATAATAGTCAAAGGACGCAGTCTTGAACGAAGTTCCCTTAAGTGTGCTGTTTGGCATACTCGCGGTACTGATCATTTTTTCAGGATTCTTCTCCAGTTCAGAAACCGGCATGATGTCGCTCAACCGCTACCGATTGCGGCATATGGTGAAAAACAATCACAAGGGCGCCAAATTGGCCGCCAGACTACTCGAAAAGCCCGATCGTCTGATTGGCACCATCCTCACAGGCAACAACCTGGTCAACTTTGCCGCAGCGGCACTGGCGACTATTATCAGCCAACGACTATGGCCCGATAACCCCGATCTTGCGGTATTCGTCAACACCATCCTGTTTACTCTGGTGGTACTGATTTTTGCCGAACTGACACCCAAAACCCTTGCGGCGATTGCGCCGGAAAAAATTGCCTTTCCTGCGTCTCCCATCCTGCTGGGACTGCAGTGGCTTCTGCACCCCTTTGTCTGGTTTGTCAACGCCATTGCCAACAGTCTGCTGAAGCTGATTCGTATCGACGTCCACAATACCCATTCCGATCATTTGAGTACCGAGGAGCTGCGCACCGTGGTGCGGGAAGCCGGGTCAATGATTCCCAAGCGTCACCAGCACATGCTGTTAAGCATTCTCGATCTCGAAAAGATGACCGTGAATGACATCATGGTGCCTCGCAACGAAATTTTTGGTATCGATCTCGATGACGATATGGATATCCTTATCGAGCAACTGCGTACCACCCAGCATACCCGGGTGCCCATCTACCGGGGCGATATCAATAACATCATTGGTATTCTTCATGCCCGCTCCCTGGCACGGGTAATGAGTCAGGGCGAATTCACCCGCGAAGACATCGAAACAGCAGCGCGCGAGCCGTACTTTATTCCGGAAAGCACTCCACTTCACACCCAATTGTTCAACTTTCAGAGCCACCAGCGCCGTATTGCTTTGGTCGTTGATGAATACGGTGATGTACAAGGCATTTGCACACTGGAAGACATTCTTGAAGAAATCGTCGGTGAATTCACCACCGATGTGCTGTCGACCAGCTCCCCCGATGTACATCCCCAGGAAGACGGGAGTTTTATTGTCAATGGCACGGCCTTTATTCGTGATGTGAACAAGACCATGCACTGGGACTTGCCGATCAATGGTCCAAAAACCATTAACGGCCTGATCGTCGAAATTCTGGAAAACATCCCGGAATCTCCGGTCTGCCTGCGTATTGGCCGCTATCGTTTTGAGATCCTGCAGCTCAAGGACAATATGGTCAAGGCCGTCAGAGTCACCCTGGACAGCCCGCGTAAAGAACCCGTCACGTCATAACAAACGTCCCCCGGTGGCACTCTGCCACCGGTCGGGTGCAGCAACAGTTACCAGCTATCAACTGACCTTTTGCTGCAGTTCGGAACCATCGTCCCGGATCACCCAGCCAATAAATCCAAACACCGGAATATTCATCAGCAAACCATACATCAGCGGTACAATGGCCAACTCGGGTTGATGCAATATCGTTAACGCCACCATCATCGCCGTTCCTGCATTCTGCACGCCGACTTCCATCGTAATCGCACGACTGTCTGACGCATTCAGAGATAACTGCCGGGTAATCACCCAGGCCAGCAGTAACGCAGACACACTTAACGTCATGACCGCGACGCCCGTCAGTGACACCATTTTTTCAACAACGCCCCAGTTGTCCACCAGTAACAACCCAATCACCAGTAACATCAGGAAGGTCGCCACCAACTTGACCTGTCGCTCGGCCTGCATCGCCAGCCGCGTCCAGAAATGGCGCAAGGTCATCCCCAGAACAACCGGTACCAGTGTCACAACCATCAACTGAACAATCATTAAACCAACCGGCAAACCAAACTGGTTGATCTCCGCACCGGCGAATTGCATATACACAGCAAATAACACCGGCAAGGTAAACGGCACCAGCAGGCTCGTCATCGCCGTCAAAGAAATACTCAGCGCCACATTACCGCGCGCCAGGAAAGTCAGCATGTTGGACGTGGCACCACCAGGGCAAAGCGCCACCAGAAACAGGCCGGCACCGGCCATCAAGGGTAATTTGAACAACACAATAATGATCAGGGCAATGACAGGTAACAAGACTATCTGCAAGAACAAGCCTATCAGGCACACTGTTGGCTGACGCCACACCGCGACAAAATGCTGACGGGTCAACCCCAACCCCAACCCCATGGTAAACATAATCAAGGCAAGGACGATGGGAAGGATGACAGGGGCGACCAGCTGCTGCATATTGATTCTCTTTGTTATTCACGATCAGATTGATATAAGTGCCACTCTAGCCTTCATTCAATTAATCCAGAAGCCACCTGACTCAAGGTTTTGTTATAAGCTCTGCATTTCTGCGGCCTGATAACTCCGCGCAACCATACTCCGATAACAGCCCCATATTCTGAGGAATCCCGCGTGTCGTACTGGTGGCTAGCCATTCGCCCGAAAACCATCCCTGCTTCCATTGGCCCGATTCTATTGGGCACTGCACTGGCATCGACCGAGACCCAGCTCAACGGTCTGCTGTTTGGCCTGGCCATACTCTGTGCCGTTGCCCTGCAAATTGCCGTCAATCTCGCCAACGATCTGTTTGATGGCCTCAGCGGTGTCGATACCGAAGCCCGCCTCGGCCCGGCCCGAATGGTGCAATCCGGCTTTATTACTCCGGCGGCCATGGCGGTTGCACTGGCCATTTTTACCCTGCTGGCCACCTTGTTCGGTCTGACACTGGCTGCCCTGACCAGCTGGAATTTACTGTTTATCGGCATCGCCTGCTTACTCGCCGTCTTTGCCTACAGTGCCGGGCCAGCGCCACTGGCCTCCATGGGCCTGGGGGAGGTTACGGTTCTGGTATTTTTTGGCTGGATTGCGGTAATGGGCAGCTACTGGCTGCAAACCGGTGAGTTGACCGTCACCGCCTGGTTGTATGGCACCAGCGCCGGACTGTTCAGTGTCGCCATATTACTGGTCAACAACCTGCGTGATATTCCCACCGACCTGGCCAGTGGCAAACTCACCCTGCCAGCCCGACTGGGAGAAACACGCACCCGGCGGCTGTTTGTTGGCGTTATGATAGCGGCCTTGCTTGTACACCTGGTCGCCGCCTGGCCCTGCCCCTGGCTGATGCTGCTTCCAGCAGGACTGTGTCTGAAACCGGTGCTGAATCTGATTCGCCGTATCGACAGCCTCCGCGGTCGGGCATTAAACAGCCTGCTGGCCCAGACCGCGCAAGCGGGGCTGATTTATTGTGGCGCCAGTGCCACCCTGCTGATACTCCTGGCATCACCATAAATCGCACCGCCAACGGATTACCCTCACCATCGAGGGTGAACCTCCTCTCTGTACCCGCTACAATGTCGCCCTTTGATTTCCACCCGTTTTTCCACCGGTAGCCCTTTCCATGACAAACAGCACTCGCAAAATTCTGGTCACCAGCGCCCTGCCCTACGCCAACGGCTCCATTCACCTCGGCCATCTGCTGGAATACATCCAGACCGACATCTGGGTTCGCTTCCAGAAGTCCCGTGGTCACCAGTGCACCTATGTTTGTGCTGACGACGCCCATGGCACCGCGATCATGCTACGCGCCGAAAAGGAAGGCCGCTCACCGGAAGACCAGATTGCTGCCGTCAAGGCGGAACACGAAGCCGACTTTGCCGCTTTCCAGATCGGTTTTGACAACTTTCACAGCACCCACAGTGAAGAAAACCGTGAGTTGTCCTGTCAGATATACACCCGTCTGCGCGACAAGGGTCACATTGCCGTACGCTCGATCAAGCAGGCATTCGACCCGGAAAAAGAAATCTTCCTTGCCGACCGCTACATCAAGGGTGACTGTCCCAAGTGTTCAACGCCAGACCAATACGGTGACAACTGCGAAGCGTGCGGCGCAACCTATACACCCGCAGAGCTCAAAAACCCGTACTCCACCATCTCGGGCGCCACACCGATTGAAAAAGAGTCCGAGCATTATTTCTTCAAGCTGCAAGATTTTGATGCCTTTCTGAAGGACTGGACACGCTCCGGCACCCTGCAACCGGAAATTGCCAACAAGCTGGCTGAATGGCTGGACTCCGGTTTGCAAGAGTGGGATATCTCCCGTGACGCTCCTTACTTCGGCTTTGAAATTCCTGATGCTCCAGGCAAGTACTTCTACGTCTGGCTGGATGCACCGATTGGCTACATGGCCTCGTTCAGAAACCTTTGCAACTCCGACGCCGGTCAGGCCCGTGGCCTGAACTTCGACGACTACTGGAAAGTTGGTTCCGACGCTGAGGTGTACCACTTTATCGGCAAGGATATCGTCAACTTCCATGCCCTGTTCTGGCCAGCCATGCTCAGTGCAGCAGACTACCGCACTCCAACGGCAGTCAACGCCCATGGTTTTGTCACCGTCAACGGTGCCAAAATGTCGAAGTCGCGAGGCACCTTTATCAAGGCCCGCACCTATCTCAACCATCTGAACCCGACTTACCTGCGTTACTACTTTGCTGCCAAACTGGGCTCCAGCGTTGATGACTTCGATCTCAATCTCGAAGACTTCGTCCAGCGCGCCAACACCGACCTGGTCAACAAACTGGTCAACATCGCCAGCCGTACCGCCAACTTTGTCTTCAAAGCCGGAGGCAAGCTCAGCGACAGCTGTGCTGAGCCAGCCATGGTGCAGGAATTTATCGACGCCGGAACCCCGATTGCCGCCCACTACGAAGCACGCGATTTCGGCAAAGCCATGAAAGACATCATGGCTCTGGCCGATCGTGCCAACGAATACATTCAGGAAAAAGCCCCCTGGGCCATGAACAAGGAAGAAGGCCGTCAGCAAGAAGTTATCGACGTCTGCTCCGTTGCCCTCAACCTGTTCCGCCAGCTGATGACCTACCTGACTCCGGTATTACCTGAGCTGGCAGAAAAAACCTGCCAGTTCATGAACCTCGACTCCCTCGACTGGGAAGCCCGCAGCAATATCCTGCTGGGCCACGAGATCAACAAGTTCAAACCCATGCTGGCCCGGGCCGAGATGGACAAGGTCACTGCGATTCTGGAAGAAACCAAGGCCGAACTGGCGATCGAAAACGGTGAACAACCAACGCCGGAAACCAGCACGGCCCCGGCCAAAACAAGTAAACAAGAGAAGAAGAAAAAATCCAAAGGGCCTGAACTCAGGGAAGATGGCAACGAAGTGATTGCCGACACCATCGAATTCCCCGACTTCGCCAAGGTCGACCTGCGCGTTGCCCGCATCGTCAAGGCTGACCACGTTGAAGGTGCCGACAAACTGCTGCAACTGACGCTGGATATTGGTAACGGCGAGACCCGCAACGTTTTCTCTGGTATTAAGGCGGCCTACCAGCCAGAAGACCTTGAAGGCAAACTCACCATTATGGTTGCCAACCTGGCACCCCGGAAAATGAAGTTTGGCCTGTCTGAAGGTATGGTGTTGGCCGCCGGGCCAGGTGGCTCCGAGATCTACCTGTTGGAACCCAATGAAGGTTCACAGCCAGGCATGCGAGTGATGTAAATCTGGCAATCGTTCAGCGCCACGCTTCATGTCCCGGCCCAAGGCTGGGGCAGAGTCGTGGCCTGTTCAGCGCAGTCCCATGGGTACCGGACAGGTATCCAGGTATTGCCTCCTGACCTCTGCGTTATAACCAGCGTAACTTGCGAAACCAGACCAACAGCCCCACGGCCAGAGTCGCCATCACTCCCAGCAAAATAAAATAGCCGTTTGCGACTTTCAGCTCGGGGATATAATCGAAGTTCATGCCGTACAAACCGGCCAGAAACCCAAGCGGAATAAATATCGCGGTAATCACGGTGAGCACCCGCATGGTGTTGTTAAGCTGGTGTGATGCAACAGCAAGATAACCATCAATCAGATCACCACAGATGTCATAAAACATCGCTACCAGGCTGGCCAGCCGCTCAAAGCGGTCATGCAAGTCGTTCAGTGTGTGGTCCAGCTCCAGATCTGGTTGTGTAAACAACGCCAGATCACTGGTTTTTAATTCATCGGTGATGCTTTGGTGATAATTAAACACCCGCCGCAATTTCACCAACCGGGAACGATACCCCATTAACTGACGCATCAAGGCGTCAGTGCCCTGCTCGTACAAGGCATCTTCCAGATCACTGAGCTGGTCTTCAAAAGCCAGCACATGCTCCAGGTACATACCGGCGGAGGTATGCATGATGCGTAACGCCAGTTGGGCCGGGCAGCGTTGTAAATGAATGCCGCCATGACCTGTCATCAGCAGATTAATACTTTCGGTCGGCAACGGATGGTAACTGATCAGCAAGCGCTCACTGATAAAAAATGCCACGGACTGGGGCTGGTAGTGCAGCTCACTGTCGAAATGGGCAATACCGCGATACAGAATAAAGACGTGATCTTCAAAGGCTTCGTATTTGGGCGGGTGGCGATCGCGCTGGGCGTCTTCGATAGCCAGGGCATGACACCCCAGGCCCAGTAACAACTGCCGTTCCTGATGATATTTTTCAGCCCCCTCCGACGTCAGGTCCAGCCAGAGTCGGCTGTTATTGTCGCCACACCAATCGTGTATCAGCTCTTCACCGCCACTGAACGACTGGCCGCTGCTGTTGATCATCAGGGTGCGAATCATGCTCTGTCCTGCGACGAGAAAACATTCAACAAAAAGTGGCGTTCAGGTCAGGCGCGTTACATCAACCGCAACACGTAATACCGGATTACTGCCGCCACCATAAATAACGCCACACAGCGGCGTCACATCATAAAAGTCGCGGCCCCAGGCTGTGACAATATGCTGTTCATGGGCCATGCAGTTATTGGTTGGATCGTATTCAAACCAGCCTTCTCCGGGAGCGTATACCGCCAGCCAGGCGTGGGTAGCATCGGCACCCACCATTTTTTCCTGCCCCGGTGGCGGCAGGGTTTCCAGATAGCCAGAAACGTAACGGGCTGCAAAACCTAACGATCGTAAGATGGCAATTTGCAGATGCGCAAAATCCTGGCAAACGCCACGACGGCTTTCAAGAACTTCCTGCAAGGGAGTGGCGATGGTGGTGGACGCCGGAGAGTATTCAAACTCCTGATAGATCTTGCTGGTCAGGTTCATAACGGCAGTCAGTAACGGCGTATTGTCGTCAAACAGACTATCGGCATATTCTTTCAGGGTCTGTGATGCCTTGAGCATCGGCGAGTCCAGCAAAAACTCCCGCGCCAACAAGACTTCCGGTGCCCGGGATGAACTCATCGCCTCCCGCGCATCACGACAGCTGATACCCAGCTCCAGCTCTGGAGCGGCTTTTTGCAGACTGGTACGCACTTCGCTGGTCGAGGTGATCACCAGTTTTTTGTGCGGTTTCTGTATTTCAAAGTGATAGGCATTATTGCCAAAATAATCACACCGGTTCGAGGTAAAAGCCGCACCGGGCAAGACGTCAACACGGGTCGACAGACACTGCTGACGCAGGGTGTCCCGTGGCGTCACGTGGGCCATGTTGTAACAGTGGGAAACCCGACTGTGGTACACATATTCTGTGGTATGACGAATGCGATATAACACTAGATGCTTTCCCAGGTACTGTTAACCAGTTGCTGTGACGCTTCCCGGTGATCAAAGTATTTGTCTGTAATCATTTCACTCAGGCCGCTTAACTGGTCGGCTATTTTGGTCATTTGCTCACCCAGATGGCTGCGTTGGAAGCCGTCAGCCTTGCTGAGCTCTGCCAGTGATGACAGCTTGAGCAAGGTTTCACATTCAAGGATACGACGTTCATCCGCAGACAACTCGTGCATCTGGGTCGGTGTTTTTGGCAACGCCCCGATATGTTGTCGTAATTGCTCAACCTGATACATCAACGAACGTGGATTGGTCGGGTCCATCATCACCAGATCGAGACTGGTCTGAATACCGACACGGGCACGATAACGGCGACGATAGCTGATCAGGGCTTCCAGCGATAACAGCAGTGCCTCACAGAGCTTGCTCTGATCCGACTCCGACAACACCGGAACAATCAGACTGTCGATGGCAATGGCGATCTGATAACCCCGTTCGAGACGCCGTCCCATATCCATAAAGCGCCAGCCAAAGCCTCGGATCATGCTTTCCTGGGTCAGGCCAGACAAGGCCATCAAGGCGGTTACCAAGGGATCGAGGGCTTCTTCCGGTGCCGATGCCAGGCTGCCCGAGAAACTGACCCCCAGCATATTCAGGGCATCACGAATGTCGTTGATGACACGATAGGTATCCGATGACAACAGCTCTTTGGTCTCTTCTGCGCAATAAAGCATGGCATTAAGGTTGCCGGAAATACTGCGTAATACTGAGCCGTTTTCGATAATGCCGCGCAAGGCTTCTTCTGCGGTTTGTTCATCAGTGGAGCGTGACGGTGTGGCAGTAATCATCGATACCGCATGCAGCAACTGATGCTGGGTTATATCACTGATTCGCTCTTCGCCGTTCAACATCATAAAGGCGGTACGCAGGATTCGCAGCGCGGCTTCGGCACGCTCGGCATAACGCCCCATCCAGAACAGGTTTTCCACCACCCGACTGGGCAAGCTGATCAGGTCGGCTTCGCGACTGACCGGCTCATCGACCTGCTCATCATGCACCATACGCTCCGGCTCAGAAGCGATCACCCAGGTGTCCTTGCTCTTGGCACCGGTCTGGTTGGAAATCATGAATGAACGTTCGTCCTGACCGATACGGGTCAGGCCACCGGGCATCACGGTATACGAGGTATCCGTTGCGACGGCAAAGCTGCGCAAAATTACCGGACGTGGTTTCAGCACACCGTCAACAAATGACGGGACGTGGGCGGCTTCCATGACCGGCTGAGCCACATACTGGGTCGGGTCCGCCTCAATCCGGGCTTTCAGCGAGCGGGCTTCTTCTGCGCTCAGCTCCGGGCCGTACAAACTGCGGTTATCAAGATTACGATACACCGGCTTGACCACCAGCTCATGCAAGTGATCCAGCACATACGCCCGATCGTCCTCACGGCCACACCAGTGGGTTTCGACCGATGGCAAACGCAGTTCACGACCAAGAAAATGTTTGGCAATACCGGGCAGATAACGCAAAAAAACCGGATTTTCGAGAATACCGGAGCCCAGTGGATTAGCCACTACCACATTACCGGCACGCACTACTTCCAGCAGGTTGGCCACCCCGAGACGGGAATCACCCCGTAATTCGACCGGATCACAAAACCAGTCGTCTACCCGGCGCAGCAAGACATCGACCCGGCTCAGGCCATCCAGAGATTTCATCCATAAAAAGCCATTACGGACGACCAGGTCATCACTCTGAACCAGATGAAAACCCAGGTAGTTGGCCAGGTAGGCATGTTCAAAATAGGTTTCGTTATGGGCACCTGGCGTCATCACAGCCACACGCGGTGCGCTGTTGGGTGACAAGGAATTCAGCTTGGTACGTAAACGCTGAAAAAAGGCCGCCAGCCGATGTACATGGCTATCGCGAAACAGGCTAGGAAAAACCCGTGACATCACGTTGCGGTTTTCCAACGAATACCCGGCTCCACTCGGGCTTTGGGCGCGATCCCCCATGGCCATCATCTGGCCATCGGCACCACGCACCAGATCAACCGAGTGCAAAATCAGGTCGTGCTCACCGGGTAATTTGATACCGTTACAGGCCCGTAAAAAACCACGGTGGCAAAACAAGGCATCCGGCGGAATCACACCGGAGCGAATCAGCTCCCGATTACCGTACAGGTCACGCAGCAGCAGATTGAACAACTCCGCCCGCTCCAGCAAGCCTGCCTCGATCCGGCCCCACTCTTCACTGCCAATCACATACGGAACCAGATCCATATTCCAGGTGTGAGATGGCGTGCTGGAGTCGCTGTAGATGTTATAGGTCGCCCCATCGTCCCGTAGAATACGCAACGCTTTTGACTGTCGTTCATCAAATAACGCTGGCCCCAGCTCTTTCAGGCTGTCGAGAAGATAGGACCAGTGCGGGCGCAGCTCTCCATTGGCATCGACAGCTTCATCCTGAAGCGCCGGATTATGACGATAGATCAGATCATCGCTGTCTGGCCCGGAGGCCTGTGACATAGTCTGCGACATGCTTGTTCTCGCTGCGGATTTCAATAAATGCTCGTTAAAAATTCAGGCCAAAAAAATGGCCGCTTATTAGCGACCATTATGTCAGATTGGGGAAATTGTCTCAGCTTTGTTTGCTCCCCTCAGCAGCGAGGGGAGCCAGCCTGATTTATTTCCGCCGCAAGTCCAGCGTACAAGGATAGTCGTTCGGAGACTCTTCCGGTGGCGGAGCCATTGGACGTGGCTCGCTATGAGGGAAAAACTCCCGAATAGCATCCACATCCGGACGGGGTGAATACTCACCGTGGCTATGATCCAGTGTCGAGAAACGATTGACCCGACGTGATTCCGCTTCAAAGGAGTTCACCGGGAAGGTGTCGTAACTGCGGCCACCCGGATGCGATACGTGGTAGCTACAGCCACCCACGGAGCGACCGTTCCAAGTATCAATCAGATCAAACACCAATGGTGATTGCACGCCAATGGTTGGATGCAACGCCGACGGTGGCGCCCATGCCTTGTAACGCACCCCGGCAACCATTTCGCCATGGCGACCGGTGCTGGTCAGTGGTACACGACGACCATTACACGCCAGTACATAGCGCTTGTTGGTCATGCCGTAGACCTTGACCTGCAAACGTTCCACGGAAGAATCCACATAACGGGATGTACCGAAGCTGGAGACTTCTTCACCCAATACATGCCATGGCTCGATGGCCCAGCGTAATTCGATCTTGATATCACCGAGTTCAACCCGACCGTAGTGCGGGAAGCGGAACTCTTCAAACGGCAACAGCCACTCGGCGCGGAAATCGAGACCATGTTCCTGCAGGTCCTGGGCGACTTCCTTGACGTCTTCCCAGACGTAGTGCGGCAACATGAACTTGTCGTGTAACTGGGTATTCCAGCGCACCAGATCATGCTTGTATGGATCTTTCCAGAAACGGATCAGCAAGGCCCGGATCAGCAACGCCTGCACCAGACCCATGCGGCTGTGCGGTGGCATTTCAAAGCCACGGAATTCCAGAATCCCCAAACGGCCTGACGGGCTACCCGGTGCAAACAGTTTATCGATACAGAATTCAGCCCGGTGGGTATTACCGGTCACATCGATCAGCAGGTTACGCATGATACGATCGACCAGCCATGGCAAGGCGGACTCACCTTCCGGCATTTGCTGGAAAGCGATTTCCAGCTCATACAAGCCTTCATCACGGCCTTCGTCCACACGAGGTGCCTGACTGGTCGGGCCGATAAAAGCACCCGAAAACAGGTAGGACAAGCTCGGGTGATGCTGCCAATAGGTCACGAAGCTGCGGAGCAGATCGGGACGGCGGAGCATCGGGCTGTCTGCCGGTGTTTTACCACCCAAAGTGATGTGGTTACCACCACCGGTACCGGAGTGACGGCCATCCAACATGAATTTCTCTGTTCCCAGGCGCGACTCACGAGCCGCCTGATACAGTTCGTTCATGGTATGCATCATATCGCGCCAGTTGTCGGCCGGGTGAATATTCACCTCGATAACACCAGGGTCCGGTGTAACCAGCAATTTCTGCATCCGCCAGTCACGTGGAGGCTCATAGCCTTCGATAATGATCGGCATCTCCAGCTCAGCAGCGGTTTCCTCGATCATGGTGAGCAAGGCAACGTAGCTTTCCAGATACGGTAGTGGTGGCAGGAAAATATGAATCTTGCCACCACGGGCCTCGATACACATTGCCGTCCGTACCAGATTACGCCAGTAGGTTTCGGACTGGTCGTCATCGTCAGTGCGTTGTTGCTGTGACTGTTCGTCCGAGACAACCTGTTCCGCAATCGGCTCCGCAACTGTTGCCGTAAAGTTGCTGATAATGTCTTCGCGACTTTGCAGCGCTTCTGTGGTGCGGAACGGGTCGGCTTCCTGTGGCAGCGGTACTTCTTCTGACCATGGCAGCCCTTGCAATGGCAAACGCAGACCCATGGGTGAATCACCCGGTATCAGCGTAATGCGGCCACGGCGTAATTCCCACACGCTGGAGCGCCAGCTCTGGCCATAAAAGTCCCACTCAACCGGCACAACAAAACCGGTGGGGGTATTCAGCCCCTGATCCAGCACACGAGCCAGACGGCGACGGGCCAGCTCATCCTTGGCTTCTGCAATTTCAGAATCCAGGTTGACCGGCAGGTTCTGTTCTTCAAGCAGGTAATGCAAGCCGTCTTCATACGCCGCTTGCACATATTCGTCAGACAGACCCAGTTTTTCCGACAACAGGGTAGCAAACCGGCCTGCGTCTTTTTCGGTGTGGCCGTAGTCTTTATCGACCCGGGCCAACAGCTCGGGGCGTGTCCACATCGGTTCGTTATCGGTCCGCCAGAACACACCCAGTGCCCAACGGGGAACTTCTTCGCCGGGATACCATTTGCCCTGGCCGTAATGCAGCATGCCTTGCGGAGCAAAACGGTCACGCAATTTCAACAGCAGGGTTTTGGCCAGACTCAGCTTGTGGGCACCCAGGGCTTCGGTGTTCCACTGGGCCGATTCCATGTCATCAATCGATACGAAAGTTGGCTCACCCCCCATGGTCAGCCGGACATCGTTTTCTTCCAGCAAGGCGTCGACCTTGTCGCCCAGTGACAGCACATCGGCCCATTCGGCATCGGTGTACGGCTTGGTGACACGAGGGTCTTCATGGAAGCGGGTCACGTCGTTCTTGAAGTCAAACTCCACTTCGCACTTGTCGGTGAAACCATTGATCGGGGCTGCCGATACCGGGTGTGGTGTACAGGCCAGAGGAATATGGCCCTCACCGGCAAACAGCCCGGAAGTAGGATCCAGACCAACCCAGCCTGCTCCTGGCAGATAAACTTCGCACCAGGCGTGCAGGTCGGTAAAGTCTTCTTCCGGGCCGGAAGGGCCGTCGAGCGACTTTTCGTCTGAGGTCAACTGCACCAGATAACCGGAAGCAAACCGCGCCGCCATACCCAGATGACGCACGGCTTGCACCATCAGCCAGGCACTGTCACGACAGGAGCCGAGGTGTTTTTCCAGCGTCTCTTCCGGTGTCTGAACGCCTGGCTCCATACGAATGGTGTAGTCAATCAGCTGTTCCAGCTGGGAATTGACGTCGACCAGAAAGTCGATGGTGCGGCGTTTTTCTGTCGAGATACCAGCCAGAAACTTTTCGAAAGCCGGCCCTTGTGGCTCCAGCTCCAGATAAGGCTGCAGTTCTTTTTTGGTTTGCTTGTCGTATTCGAATGGAAACTCTTCCGCGTCTTCTTCCAGGAAAAAGTCAAACGGATTCACAACCGTCATATCGGCAATGACTTCAACCTCTACCGAGAACTTGCGGGTCTTCTCGGGAAATACCAATCGAGCCAGGTAGTTGCCATAAGCATCCTGTTGCCAGTTGATAAAATGCTCTTCTGGCTGAACCTTGAGGCTATACGCTTCAATAGGTGTACGACAATGAGGCGCTGGACGCAGTCGAACCACATGGGGTGACAGTGAAACAGGCCGGTCGAAGTCGTAGTATGTGTTGTGCTGAATCGCAACACGGATAGTCATAACTGCTCCCGAAATAGGAAATCTCTGAATATCATTATAAATGCTGGCCGGCATCGCCAGACCAGCATTTCATTTTCATCCCTGATGCCGGTTGGGACTTCGCTATTGATCCGACAGGAACCAGGTTTTTTGTATCAGGTCATGAACATCTGCCAGTGACAATTGCAGTTCATTCAGATCTTCACGGAAAGCGACATTAAATTCTTCAGCTTCCAGGTCCGCCGCCACTTCGTCACAAATCAGTCGGGTGCGAGCAATCACACCCTCACCTTTAGGCAAACAATCCGAGCTTGCCACGATTTTTTTCAAACAAAATGCAATGGACCGGGGAAACTGCTCATCGCCCAACAGAAACGTGACCACCGGCGTTCCCTTGATGGCTGAGCGCATGGTACGGCGGAACGGCTGGTCGGCATTTAATGAGCGCAGCACATTACCCCAGATAATCTGACGACTGTTAACGGCGTATTCATCATCAGCCACCTGATGGATCGCAGCAATAGCAGCATCCAGGTTACGGGAAGTCATGTCTGCCCGTTCCAGGTTTTGCCCCATCAACAACATGTCCCAGCCTTCGTCCCGGGTCATATTGACGTACAGCAAGCCAACAATTTGCTGGCAGGACTTGATGATGCTCTCCAGGAACTCGTGACGCATACTGCGGTTAATGCCAAGAGACAGATTCTCTTGCACAAACATGCTCAGCTCGTTGACCAGTTCCCAGGCTTCCGCTGGAATCACATCCCGTGTCGTACGGATATTCTCACGAATCGCTCGCAAAGAATTCACTATCGAACAAGGGTTGGTGTCATCACCCAGCAGGAACTTCACCACATTACGCTCATCACGAACGGAATACCGACTATTGTAGTCGTCTTCCAGGCTGTTGATCACAATAAGATTGTACCAGCCCAGATTGACCCGCCGAGGCATGTCAAACAACAGCTTGTCATAAATGCTCAGCAGTCGCGCTGTGCTTTCAACCCGCTCCAGATAGCGAGCGGACCAGTAAATACGTTCTGCAACTTTCGATAGCATTATTCGATTCCTGTTCCTGTATCGACAATCCAGGTGTCCTTGCTGCCGCCACCCTGAGAAGAATTAACCACCAGAGAACCTTTTTTCATGGCAACCCGGGTCAAGCCACCGGTAGTGACATAGCTGTCGCGGGACTGCAGTACAAACGGCCGCAGATCCAGGTGACGGGGTTCAACCTTGTTTTTGCCCACCAGTGTTGGCGAGGTCGACAAGGCCAGCGTTGGCTGGGCAATGTAGTTACGCGGGTTGGCCTTGATCAGATCGGCAAAGGTTTCGCGCTCTTTCTTGGTGGAATGTGGCCCAATCAACATGCCATAACCACCGGACTCATTGGCGGGTTTAACCACCAGTTTGTCGAGGTTCTCCAACACGTGCTGACGCTGGACATCGTCATAACACAAAAAGGTTTCCACATTGGGAATCAATGGCTCTTCACCCAGATAATACTTGATGATAGCCGGAACAAAGGCATACACCACCTTGTCATCCGCCACACCTGCGCCCGGTGCATTCGCCAGGGCGACATTACCGGCACGCCAGGCACGCATCAGACCAGGAACACCCAGCGTTGAATCGGGGTGGAACACTTCCGGATCGAGGAACAAATCATCGATACGGCGATAGATCACGTCGACCCGTTCCAGACCGGCGATGGTTTTCATGTAGACGCAGTCGTCTTCAGTCACCATCAGGTCACTGCCTTCAACCAGCTCGGCACCCATGCGCTGTGCCAGAAAGGCGTGTTCAAAATACGCGGAGTTGTAAATCCCTGGCGTCAGAACCACGACGACCGGTTTTTCGACTTCACGTGGTGACAGGGCGGCCAGGGTCTCAAACAAGTGCTCAGGGTAATCGCCCACAGGAGCAATGCTGACTTTTTCAAATACTTCCGGAATAACCCGCTTCATGATGGAGCGGTTTTCCAGCATATAGGATACGCCCGATGGTACGCGCAGGTTATCTTCCAGCACATAAAACTGGCCATCCCCGTCACGCACCAGATCGGTGCCACAAATATGGGCCCACACACCAAAACGAGGGCTGATGCCTTCGCATTCCTTGCGATAATTGACCGACTGTTTAAGTATAAATTCCGGTACCACACCATCTTTGAGAATCTTCTGATCGTGGTACAAATCATCAATAAAGAGGTTTAATGCCCGCAAACGCTGTTTCAGACCGGCGGCCGTCTTATCCCATTGATTCTTTGAAATTACCCGGGGAAGAATATCAAAGGGCCAGGCCCGGTCGATATTCCCACCTTCTGTGTATACCGTAAATGAAACACCCATTTCCTTAATGGTCGATTCGGCCGCAATTTTGCGCGAATTCACATCTTCATCCGAGAATGATTCCAGATAGGAAATAAGTGCTTCAGCAGGTTCACGCGCGCATCCGGGTGCGCTGAAAAGTTCATCGTAGAACTCGCCCGGTGCGTAATCCTTCCACTCGATAGACATACAGCTCCTGAAATTTGCCATCAGGTTAATGAGGAATTGACGCCAGGCTGGCAAGCACTGGGTCACTCTGAAAAGACTACAAAGTGCTCAAAGTAAACCATTACCCATGCATGACTGCAAGCCGCCACAGAGGCCATTCTGGCGCATCATACGCCATATCAGGCAACCGCAATTAACCCTTGCTACAAAGGCACCAATTCCAGACTTTTAGCGCCCTCGCGCACCATTAATGTGCAGCATATCAATTAATCCGCCAAAACCCGCCTCATAGAGAAACACCCATGCTG
Organism: Oceanobacter sp. 3_MG-2023; assembly: GCF_030688925.1. Taxonomy (NCBI): domain Bacteria; kingdom Pseudomonadati; phylum Pseudomonadota; class Gammaproteobacteria; order Oceanospirillales; family Oceanospirillaceae; genus Oceanobacter; species Oceanobacter sp. 3_MG-2023. The sequence continues at coordinate 154,832 of NZ_JAUYVX010000007.1, read as the reverse complement.
CAAGATAGGGCCAGATTTATTAACCAGCCAAATCTGAAGGTAATCTTTTGAACCCGTGAGCATCCGTCAACACCGCCCAGAAACACAGCGAGCTGTTGGCCCTATGGCTCAGGGCAGAGCAGTCTTCACACCATCATTTCATACAGCAGGCCTGGCCTTTGTCAGCTCAGACTATCGTCACAGACTTATTTTTTGACAGACGTTTATTATTTGATCAGTCTCAATATCCTTGATATGGGCAGTCTTCTCCTACAAGAGAGATTAGTGAATTATCAGCACGAATAATCAATAACAGCACGGTCTGATAAAAACACAGTACCAATAAACAATGGCAAGAAATGGCCAATCCATATCAATAACTTTTCCTGATAATCTTTCCGCAATCTCATTCTGTTTAATTCTGAACAGATCATGGCAGGCCATTAAAATAACAAGCCGCCAATAGCAAAAACATAATAACAACCAGAGCGCTATACATCTTTATGCGCATTAGCCCAGCAAAACAGACCGGTTATTCTCCGCTCTGGGGCGTATTTCAAACAGAGGGTGCCGGGGGCTACCGAATGCACCCCGACTTTTGACTTGACCCGTCAGGCCTGCAAGTCGGCTTCGTGATTCGAAACCATCCAGTAGCCCGGGGTAAGGATTAAACAGGTGCCCCCAACAGGTCAGTTATCGTCTCCAGCAAACGATTGTATTCGCCAGAGCCGTCCACGGCGTAGTTGAGGTTCTTGAGCAGGCCGGTCAGGCGTGTGTAGAAAGTGCGTACCGCAGCTTTCCTTTGTGAGTCGGAATCCGCATCCATCTGCGGCTGATGAGTCGCTACGGCTTCCATCAATTCAAACAACCGTTGCTGACGATCCATCGGCACCGACACATCCACATCATCGAAGGCATCCTGCTGCAAATACACCATATCCAGCAGCAGCGCTTTCTGTTGCACGATAAAGTCGTCCAGCGTTACCCCCTCTTCACCAGTCACCTGCATCATGCGGCTGACTTCATCACCTCGTACCAGCAGTTCCGACAACACTTCGACCCGCCGCGTCCAACCCGGGGATAAATGGGTATCAAACCAGGGCTGTAACTGTTTAAGGTAACGCGACCAGGAAATCAACGGGTCAACCGCGGGATAAAAGCGCCGATAAGCCCGATCCGCAGACAGCCCCAGAAAGGTTTTGACCGTCCCCAGCGTGGATTGGGTCACTGGCTCTTCAAAGTTACCACCAGCCGGTGAGACGGTCCCTACCATGGTAAAGGTACCTTCAACGCCATCGGTACGACGAATCACCCCAGCGCGCTCATAAATATTGCGAATCGAAGAGTCCAGATAAGCCGGAAAGGCTTCCTCACCTGGAATCTCTTCCAGCCGACCGGAAGTTTCCCGCATTGCCTGGGCCCAGCGCGACGTCGAATCGGCGATCAGCAAGACGTCATAACCCATACTCTGGTAATACTCCGCCAGAGTGATACCCATATAAATAGAGGCTTCCCGGGCAGCCACCGGCATCGATGAGGTATTGCAGAGAATAATGGTTCTATCCATCAGGCTGCCGCCGGTTTTGGGGTCCGTCATACCGGGAAATTCCTGAATGGTTTCAACCACCTCACCGGCCCGCTCACCACAAGCCACCACGATCACAATATCCACATCGGAGTAGCGGGAAATCAGCCCTTGCAGCACGGTCTTCCCTGCGCCAAATGGCCCCGGAATACAACCAGTACCACCTTTGGCCAAGGGGAAAAAGGTATCCACCAGACGAATGGTGGTCGACAACGGCTGGCTCGGATAGAGACGTTCAGCCTCTCCCAGCGCCATCAATCGACGAGAAATCGGCAGTCGAATCGGCCAGCGCTGACTCAGGGTCAGGTTACGACTGCGATGCGGGTCAGCCACTCCTTCAGCCGACAGTGGCGTCAGGCGGGCAACCGGATCGGCAACACTGAAGCTGCCCTCCAGAATCCAATCCAGCTGCCATTCTCCTGGCCAGTCAAACGGCACCATGATCTTGTGCTCAAACCGTCCTTCTGCCACCACGCCGGCAATATCACTCGCCCGGACTTTCTCGCCTTCCTTGATCAGCGGCTTGAAGGACCAGCGTCGAGCCTGATCCAGACCGCGAATATCCACACCCCGCGGCAAAAAAGTGCCGTAGTTGGCCGCCAGTTGCTCCAGCGGGTTTTGCAAGCCGTCGTAGACCATACCCAGCAGACCTGGACCCAGTTCAGCCGACAACAGCTCTCCGGTTTGTAGTACCGGATCACCAATACCAACACCCCGGGTGCTTTCGTAAACTTGCGCGTCGGCCCGGCGGCCATGAATCCTCAGGACTTCGGCTTTCAGCCATTCCTGTCTGCCATCTGCAGTCAGGCGGCCGGGCAAGACAAACACCACTTCATTTTTGGACAATGGCCGGTAGTCTCCAGACCCGGCGACGGTTTCGATGCTTTCTATTGTCACCAGATCATCCTGTACTGCGACAATACGTGCTGTTGCTTGCTGACCTGAGTCCGCCTTGTCTGCGGCTGTCTCCATCGTCATAACGGTGCTCCACTGGCCATGGTCGATGATTGGGTAAAGTTGCTACTGGCTTTGGGGTCAAGAGGGCTTGGCTCAACGGCTGTTACCGCAGCAATGTCCACCGCCACCCAGTCACTGAAACGGGCCTGGGCCTGGGTAGCGTCATAACCGATACGACGATCCAGCATGTCCCATTTGAGGACATACGCCACGACAGCCACCAGGCTGTTGTCTCCAGGCAACAGGTAGCGCCCGGTCAGGATCCAGTTATGCTGCAATAACATCTGCTCCAGCTCCCAGGGTTGATGAGAGCGGATACAGGTCAGCGCTTGTGGCAACCAGGGCTGGGCGACCTCCAGTCGGAACGTTGGCTCATGCCAGTACTGCTCTATGGTCTGACGATAACGACTCACACTCCAAAGGCCGGATGGCGGTGGATCGTTGTCCTGCTGATACTCCCGTCGCCACAGTGCGGCAACCAGCGTCCGGACATCCAGCCGCTGCTGAATCAACGCCAGCAGAGCCGTTGCTTCGGCCCTCGGGCGGGTATCGTCATGCCGCAACGTCTCAAGCAGTTTTCGTTGCCGCAATACCAGTTGCTGGTTATCGCTGGTAATGGGAAGTTCACGCCATTGCAGCAAGGATTCAATACGTGCCAGCAGGTCAGCATCCGGCTGACTTAACAGTCGCAATCGGCGCTCCAGTTTCAAGCGGGAAAGCGGTGTCTGATGACGGCTTCCCCAGCGCTCATGGGCCGGTAAACTCGACATCAACAGGGTGTAGCGATCACGCCAGTCCATTCAGACCCCTAGTGCAACCAACAACTAACGAATAATGCCATCAAGAATGGCGCGAAATCTGGGTTGTAAATAACCCAATAACAACCCGGCAATGGCCCGGTCACTGAGATCCACTTCAATTTTCTCGTCACGCAGTACCAGCGTAATACCATGGTGATCAGCCGAACCGGCGGCCAGGGTCACACCATCACGCAGCATGTCGATCTGTAACGCAAAAGCCAGATCGGCCAGCGGCCCTTGCATGGCGGACTCCGGTGATCGCCGAATATCATCCAGCGCCAGTATCTGCGGTGGTAACAGCAAATCCAGCTCACTCTCGGCGGGTAATTCGGCCTGCTCCAGTAGCCGTCCTGCGGCGGCCCGTATCAGCTTGGCCAGCAGTTGCGGCTGATCCAGTTGCTGGCGCACCAAGCGCGAAACATCCGCTGAAAAACGCTGCTCCAGCATGGATTTCATATCCAGAACCAGATCCCGAAAGGCGATTTGCATGGCTTCACTGGCGGCCTGCTGCTCACGACGGGCGTCTTCTTTCGCCTCGGCAATCAGCTTGTCGGCTTGTTGGCGAGCATCAGCCAACAAGGCCGCGGCCTGTTGGCGGGCATCGGCCAGAATTGCCTCGGCTTCTGTTTCCCCCGCCTCAACGCCATCCTGACGCAAACGGCTAACCAGTTCGTCAATCCCGGCGGAAACGACGTCACTGCCTGATTGTTTCATCCAATTCCTCCTGCGTTTACCCGTTTATCAAGCAACAGATAAACATCCATCAGCCTGTTACTGAGCCGCCAGAGCAGGAATACCGCCCGACAGCACCAGTGCAAAAATAAAGACAAACACACCGAAACCTTCAACCACGGCCGCCGGAGCAATCGACATACCAAAAATCTCCGGCTTCTCTTTTGAAGCACTGATCGCAGCGGCACACGCTCGTCCTTGCCAGATCCCGGCGACCATCAAAGACAGCCCGGATAATAGTCCGATACCAAACAACCCGGCAGCGTTTTCAATACCGACCTCTCGTTGCAAGGTAAACAGCAAGACGATGCCATAAATCACAAACGACGACGGCAACACCGACAAACCGATAAAACGCCCATGGCCACTGTCTGTATCCAGCATGGCACCAATGGCAGCCTGACCAGCCAGACCACAGCCAATCACACTGCCCATACAGCCCAGTGCAATGGGAGAAAACATTCCAATCCAGCCCAGGCTTATGACCAGCTCATTCATCTTCCAACTCCTTTAATTGAAACGGCTGGAAAGCGTAACCTTCACCCGGCTCGCCCCAGTTGTAAAATTCAATAAAATTCAGCCTCAGGCCGTGTACAACACCACTCATCACTCCCAAAGCAATATTCACTACGTGCCCCAACAGCAAGATCAGCACCCCACCAAGCAAGGCCAGCCCACCTTCGGTAGCCATCACCTGTACTGCCAGCTGATTAAATGTCAGCGCCAGTGATACCGACGCCAGCCCCAACGCAAACAGGCGCATATAACTGAGCACATCGCCAAACAGCTGACTCAGGCCCGGCAACACCATCAACCCGCGCAATAGCCGCTGTACGCCTCGTTGCAGCGGACTGGCAGAGGCTGATATCGGCTTGGCCCAGCCAGAACCCACCATAATGGCCAGCACCGCGACAACCGCCAACACCACTACTGTGGCCGAAATACCAATAAAACCGGCCCAGCAGCCCAGTAGTACGACCCCGGCCCAGCCCGCCCGGCTAACCACAAACCAGTGTTCATGGCGGCGATGCCAGGCCAGGCTGGCATTCGCCAGCAGCAGATGCACAACCCCGGTCAGGATCGATACCTTCATCATGGTGTTGTAATCCTCGATATCCATGACCACCAGACTGGTCAGCCAGTTATCGTCCGCCAGCTCCACCCCGAAGTACTCGCCCGCCATAACACCCCATACCAGCGCGGCCCCGACCAGAGACAAAAACAGCTGGCGGAGACCGCGACCGGTTTCACTCTTACCCATCGCTTTCCAGCGCAACGCCAATAACCCGCCCAGTGCCAGGGCATAACCGGCATCCGACAGAATCATGGCAAAAAAGACCATAAACGACAGATACAGGTGCACGGAAGGATCCCAGGAACGGTAGGCCGGTAACTGATAAAAACGGGTCAGCAACCCGCCAGCAGCAAAACCCGCCAGCGGCTTCAGCAAGGTAGGGGGGGATTCATCAGCGGCAGGGTCACTGGCAACAAAGGCAAAACCGGTTTCCCGAGCCAGGGTTGATAACGCCGGCAAGGAAGATACCGGCACCCAGGCCAGCAGCGTAAACACCTGGCCATCCGAGGACAATCGATCCACCACCTGACGCCAGAGTGTGTGATTGTGCGTCCTTGCCTGATGACGTTTGAGCAACAACAGATAACGGGTTAATTCTTCCCGTCGCGATTGCAGTGAGTCGAGCGATTGCTCAATGGTTTCCAACGCTTCGGTCAGCTGCTCCAGGGTACGTGAACCCAAATGTTCCCGGGGCACAGGCATGCAGGCCGATGGTGGTTCCGTTGCAGATAACAGGACAACATAAAGATGGCGACTGTCACGGCCGACCAGCTGCCAGGGGATGCCCCAATGAATATCATCCGGATTCTGGCTCTGGTCAGGAAGCCGGATTGCCGCTCCGGCCTTGTAGAGCCGATCCAGCCAGCTGCGCTTGTTCACAGGCAAGCAATAAAACCACAGCCGTACATGGTTAACCCACGCGTCGTCGGGGAAATGAAACTCACCCCAGGGCAGCATCCGCTGTATCCGGGCCTGGACTTCGTCACGCTGGTCTTCCAGTTGCCGCAGCTGGTGCTGTACGTCAATGGCTTCATTAACGACCGGTTGCAAATGAAAACCGGTAAATTTTTTTAACGGCCGCCGGCGACTTTCCCCTTGCTCCAGAAAACGGATCGCCTGATTCAAATGACGAACCCCTTCTGGCACTTCCTCGCCGCTCTCATGGCCATCAATCAGATGCAGCTGACCAAATGCCTGCAAACGGGCAATGACCGCTTCCTTGTCTTTTTCACGCCCGGCGATGGCCACTTTTTTTAACGCGACGATTGTCATGATCCACCCGCAGCCTGACGTTTGTTTTTAGCTATTTTCGATGTCACTACCGACTCCCTGTCCTTGTCGTCCAGATAGATACCAATACGGCGGATATTGGATCGGGTCTCGGGTATCAGTACCTTGTCGAACAGATTTACCCGCTGGGTCACCTTGCGCAGAGCCGCCGCCATCACGCGGTGTTGCTGCTGCAACAACTGGTGTTTGACGTCCAGAGTCATGCCTTCCTGTAACCATTGTTGCAGAGGTGCAACCCAGTGCGGTTTTGCCATCAGGGGAATGGTGGCCAGATCAAAGTCAATCGCTTCCAGCTCGTTGATCCAGACACCGACGATGTTACGTCGCCGCAGCTGTAAACTCCGCACGGTGCATAATCCCTTTAAATCGATTGAGGTAACCGCCAGCATCGGCATCTGTTCGCCAATACGTTGTGCCAGTTGCTGCCGTTGCTGTACCAGCTCCTGCTGCTGCACTTCCACCTGTTTGATGGCTCCTTGCAGCTGCTGGCGTTTCATATCCAGTGCCGGTAAAAAGCGCTGGTAAGCCGCCAGCTTTTGCCGCTGGGCCGACAAGGTGGCCTTCGACAACAGCAAACGTGCCATATCAGACCGTCTCCAGGCTGCCCGCCATCTCGGTCGGGTAATACTTGTCGATCAGTTCGGGCTTCATCAGCAATTGCTCGGCACGGAAACATTGCGCCATCAGCTGCCACCCCTTGTCCAGCGCCTGTTCCAGCGGCATCGACACATCCAGAGACATAAAATGCTGACGGAACAGTTGCCCGTATTGCAGTAGCTGCTGATCGTAATCACTGAGATCAAAGGCCATGGCCTGTTTCTGTTCGGCTTCGACGGCGCCGGAGTAAAGCCGGATCATGGTATTCATCACCTGGCTGTGGTCTTCCCTGGTTTGTTTGCCGATCACCAGCTGTTTCAGGCGCGACAAGGAACCAAACGGATCCAGCTGGCCATCGTGCAAATAGAATTGTCCTTCGGTGATATAACCTGTGTTGTCCGGTACCGGGTGACTGACGTCGTTGCCAGGCATGGTTGTAACCGCAAGAATCGTGACCGATCCACCCTTGGCATAATCACAGGCTTTTTCGTAGCGACGGGCCAGCTGTGAGTACAGATCCCCCATATAGCCACGGTTCGAGGGGACCCGCTCATTGGCGATACCGATTTCTTTCAGGGCATCGGCGTAGGCGGTCATATCGGTCAGCAGCACCAATACCCGTTTGCCTTCTTCCACCGCAAAACGTTCCGCTACAGCCAGCGCCATATCCGGCACCAACAAGCGTTCGACGATCGAATCCGAGGCCTGGTTAACAAACATAACGGTACGGGCAAAAGAACCCTGATCTTCAAAGGTCTGGCGGAATGAATAAAAGTCGTCAAACCCCAACCCCATGCCACCAAACACGATAATGTCGGCATCGGCCTGCGTACCAATACGGCCAAGAAAGGCGTTGTATGGTTCTCCAGAAACGGAAAAAACAGGAATTTTTTGACTCTCGACCAGGCAATTAAACAGGTCGATCATGGGAACACCCGTACGAATCATGCGGGATGCCAGCACCCGTCGCATCGGGTTGACGGTTGGTCCGCCGATCTCGACCTGGCTGTCAAAATCGAGCGCCGGGCCATGATCCATCGGCTTGCCGCGACCATCAAAGATACGCCCGAGAATATTGGCGGAGTAAGTCACCTGCATCGGGTGACCCAGGAATTGCACACTGGCATCGGTCGCCAGCCCTTTGGTGCCATCAAACACCTGCATCGAGACTTGCTCATCGCGGATGTCGATCACTTGCGCCAGACGGCGGGTGGTGCCATCCCCACTGACCAGTACGGCCAGGTCATCCAGCCGCACCCGGGTTGATTTACCTGATTCAGGGGTTGCAACGCGCAACCGCACCAGATCCCCCACAATCGCAACAATCGAACGATAGGACGTACTGTCTGAACCCATTTCCAACCTCCTGAACCCTGCCCACCAAGGGGCGGGTATGTATTACCAACAGATATAGTTGTCACCAGGACAATATCTCTGGGGACATCATCATGACGGGCCTGAAACACATCACCTTGACCCCGCTCAGGATTAAACTTCTTTCACGGAAGTGTCACGGTATTTCATGCGGTAATACGGTACGTCACCCGCACCAGAGAGTCGCCCGACCCTGGCTGGCTATATCACAAGGCAGCCGTCACTTCGTCGCGGTACCACTACGACGAGGTTCAACATATTGCGCCATATGACTGTGATTTTTGACGATCATTACAATCTCAAGGTGATATAAATCAACAAAATGTCACTTTCCCTGCCAATGGCATTTTCCCTATCCCAACACCGGCAAAGAGCACTTCACTCAACTCGCCCTTCGATAACCAGACCATAGGGAGCTGGTTATCGAACCGGCAAGTAACAGCGAGCAGACAGATCGGGGACTCAGTCTTCCGGCATCAGGTCATTACCCGGATGAAAAGAGACGGGCTGATAAATATCCGTCATACAGCGAGCCTCACCATCCGGTTGCACAATACGGGCGTGTCGACGACTCAGGCCACGCGGTTCATCAACACCGCAGGAATGGGCGATAACCCCGACTTCCTGTACCAGACTCTCGACAAAGTGCTGTACCCGGACGGCCTTGTCCGAAGGTACCAAACCACTCTGCAAATGCTTGTTGTGAGTAGTGATGCCAGTGGGACAAGTGTTTTTATTGCATTGCAACGCCTGGATACAGCCCAGAGCAAACATAAAGCCTCGGGCTGATACCACAAAATCAGCGCCCACACATAACGCCCAGGCGACCCGGTCCGGGGTAATCAGTTTGCCCGAAGCAATCACCCGGATACGTGGTCGCAAGTGAAATTCATCCAGCGTGTCCACCAGCATGGGCAAGGACTGATTCAAAGGCAGCCCCATATAATCCATCAGCGACTGGGGTGCCGCTCCCGTGCCACCTTCGGCACCATCCAGAGTGATAAAATCCGGCGCAGATTGTTTGCCGCGCAACTGGATGGCACGACACAAGTCCCGAATCCAGCCAATATCTCCCAGTACGACCTTGAAGCCCACCGGCTTGCCAGTCACCGCCCGCACATGACCGATCATATCGAGCAAGTCATCAACCGAGCGGATTTCCGGGTGGCCATTGGGGCTGATTGAGGCTTCGTGCAGGGGAATATGACGAATACGGGCAATCTCTTCATTCACCTTGGTAGCCGGCAAGATACCCCCCTTGCCTGGCTTGGCCCCCTGACTGAGCTTGATTTCAAACATGCGTACCTGTGAGTGCTCGGCGATGGCCTTCAACTTGGTATCGTCCAGCATGCCACGTTCATCCCGCACACCGTACTTGGCCGTGCCGATCTGGAACACCAGATCACAGCCGCCTTCCAGATGATACGGAGACAAACCGCCTTCACCGGTATTCATCCAGCTACCTGCCATGGCGGCGCCACGGGACAAGGCGGTAACTGCCACACTCGACAGCGCACCAAAACTCATGCCCGAGATATTCACCAGTGAGCTGGTGGTATAGGGGCTGCGGCAATGCTCACCAATGGTCAAGGGGCCTGAGCTGGCAAAATCCTGCTTCAATGCCGGAAACGGGCTGTTGACAAAGATAACGGTGCCCGGCACATCCAGACGACGGGTAGAACCAAAGGCGATGGTGGTACTTTCCTGTTTGGCGGCGCGATATACCCAGGTACGATCCGCCCGGTTGAACGGCATCTCCTCGCGATCCATGGCAAAAAAGTATTGCCGAAAGAACTCACCCAGGTGTTCAAACAAGTAGCGGAAACGTCCAATCACGGGGAAATTACGCCGGACTGTGTGCTGCGTCTGTCGCACATCCACCACCCAGGCGTAGATCACCCAGGCGCCCAGCAGCAACGCTAATAACGCCAACAGGCCCATCAGGGTTAATACACTATATGCAGCAAGCTCAAACAGGGTCTCGGTCACATCCAGCCTCGGTACATGGTTCGAAAGGAGGCTAGACTAACCTGATGGCACGGCTGAAAAAAGCCATGATCGTTCCATCAGACTGTTCTGGAGATAAAACAGGCAGGGCAATTCAGGTCAGGCGGTGGGCGTGATGTCTCTAACGGCATGGGCCGTGAAATAAACGAATTTACCTTCAGCATCTCCCACTTCTACTTGAGACGGGGACAAGGGAGAATGTTTGATGGCGGCAATATACAGGCTGCGACAGGCCACCAGGCTCTTCTCTATGTCATTAAACAAGGGCAACGAGAAAACAAAGGAGTGGCGCTCACAACCGCGTTCCAGCGCCAATAACAGCCGCGCATCGGTCAACTCACCGGCACGCAAGAAATTGATGTAGCTGATACGGTATTCCTGACCAAATTCATACAGGTAAGGTTCCATGGTTTGGCGGCTTGTACTCATGATATATCCTGCGTCAATGCTGACCAGCGGCCAATAAACGTGTCGGTGCCAACCTGGCCAAAACAACGAAGCGGATACCAATGGATCACACTCACTGACGTCATTCCGGGCATCCGGGCATGGCACAAACACGGTCAACCTCTAGACTTGACGATAGTGGGTCCAATTACGGCCAATACTGGCCAATGCTTCAGATAGTGTAGTGTACCGATACGAAAACGCCTGCTCCTGCAGCTGAAGAGGCAATACTCGCTGCCCCTTGAGCAGCAGGTCCGCCATCTCACCAAACACGATACGCGCCACGGCTGCGGGCATGGGCAACAGTGCCGGACGCTTCAGGCAAGTCGCCAGCACACGGGTAAAATCACGGTTTGTCACCGCCTCTGGCGCCGTCATATTAACAATCCCCTCTGCCTCCGAGGCCAGCAGATGGTTCAGCGCTGCCAGATAATCCTCAATATGAATCCAGGACAAATACTGCTCGCCGGAGCCAATACGTCCTCCCAGCCCCAGAGAAAATGGCGTCCACAAACGCTTTAGCATACCCCCCTGCTCTCCCAGCACCACACCGGTCCGCAAGATCAGCGACCGCCGCGACAAGGCAAACAAAGGGTGCGCAGCCTGTTCCCAATCGGCACACAGCTGAGCGGCAAAATCTTCGCCTGCCGGGCTGGTTTCAGCCACGGTCTGCTGGGTGGCAGTTCCGCTCAGGGCACCATAGACCCCGATCGCTGAGCCACTGGCCACAACATCAAAGCGCCGACCGGTTTGTATTGCCCACTCGGCCAGACGATTGGTCACACCGATGCGACTCTCGCGCAACGCCTGCTTGCGTGAGTGGCTCCAGCGCTGGTCGGCAATCCCCTCTCCCGCCAGATTGACAAGCCAGTCAAAGGGCCCAACCAACTGATACAAATCATTCACCGCCATCACGCGACCAGCCCATCGTTTAACCACCCAGTCAGGGCGTCGGGTCAATACGGCAATCTCATAGCCTTCCGCGAGCCATCCGTTCACCAGGCGAGAGCCTATAAATCCGCTACCACCCGTTATCAGTATACGTTTGCTCATACTTCACTCCGGAGAAATTGCCTTGTGATCAGCAAGTACATTTATATATACAATACTTATACAATAGTATATCCAAGGCCAAAATCAAAAGCGGATGCAAAAAACAGCCAAACAACACCAATCCCAGCATGATTATTGTTGCTGGCATAAACAGAGATGATGCTGACATGGGCGGACTCCATCCAGAATGACAGCAACCACACCGCATTGCTGAAAGATTCGCCCTCTCTGGGGAATTGCTCACAGACAGCCATGCGTATTTGACGACCGCCTCACAAATGACATCGCCGTTCCCCATGACCGATATGGCATAAGATAAACCAGCACCGCCACCTTAGCCCGGACCAGTCGGTACAATGTACGGCGGTGCTTGTTCACAAGGAGTTAATCGTTCACTACCAGTGATATGCCATTCCTGAAAAGAAACTGAAACAGTATTTTCACATTCACCGGCAACTAATTCTGGCAATCTGCAGAAACTGGTTACATTCTGCGGATATAGAAGATGCTTGGCCAAGCGACAGAGCCGTCGACAAGGCCTTGCTCTATGGACATGGTCTGTATTGAATTTCGCTATCAATCAGGAGGTTGCATTATGCAAACCCGATCTAATAACCACGCCACTATTTTATTGGCGCACGGAAGTAGCGATCCAAACTGGCTCAAGCCTTTTGAACAGCTGACAGGGAATATTTGCGCAGGCATGGCCAAACCCAATCAGATACAGCTGGCCTATATGGAGCTGGCTGAACCTTCCCTCGAGAATATGATTGCTACCCTGTCCAATGACGGCGTCACTCACATTGATATATTGCCGTTGTTTTTTGCTGCTGGCCGCCACTTGCGTCAGGATGTGCCAGAGCAAATAGAAGCCTTGCAACGACAACACCTGGTCAAGCTGACCCTTCATCCCCCAGTCGGCCTCGAGCCAGAAGTCGCCACCGCCATCAGCAATGTAGTAGTGCGAAAACTAATGGGAGAATAAAGAGCCCGGCTTGATGTAGAACACCTTCCATTCAGGGCCATGGTATTTCGATACCTGCCCCTGAGTTTGTCCCTGAACTCCTTATCGACTCCCTGCCTTTTGCCTTTGCTTCCGCCCCGCCAGAATCCGCCTGACAGTCAGGCTGTGCGTTATGTCATTTTGTCTCTTGCACACCAATACTTATACAAAAACCTATGCAAATAACCATAATTGCATAACTTCTATTGACAACAGTGCGGCAATCACCTCAAAATCAAATCTATACAAAAAACCTTAACAAAGGTTATACAAATGACTAATACCCAGCAAACCGCCACTCTCAAAATTGGCATCAGCGCTTGTCTTCTTGGTCAGCCAGTACGGTTTAACGGCGGCCACAAACAGTCACGTTTCTGCACCGATGTATTAAGCCAATACGCAGAGTTTGTGCCGGTCTGCCCGGAGGTCGCAATTGGTCTGGGTACCCCGAGAAAGCCTATTCGCCTGGTCAGTGACAACAGCCATGATACAACCGTACGTGCCTTGGCCAGTGCCGACGCAGAACAGGATGTCACTGAACCACTTAAACAGTATGCGCAGCAGCAAGCTCTGGAGATGAACGATCTGAGTGGCTTTATTCTGATGCAAAAAAGTCCAAGTTGTGGCCTGTTTGGCGTCAAGCGCTATCTCGCCAACGGCCACCCCGAAGGTACCACCACCGGCGTATTTGCACGGGAATTCCGGCGACGTCACCCGCTACTGCCTATGGAAGAAGCTGGAAGACTGAACGATGATGCCTTGCGAGAAAATTTTATGGTGCGGGTATTTGCCTATCAGGAATGGCAAACCTGCCGTGCAGCCGGTATGACGGCCACCAAACTGATCGATTTTCACAGTCGCTACAAATATCTGGTGATGGCCCACAGCCTGGTGCATTACAAGTCCATGGGAAAGCTGCTGGCCGACCTGCACCATGCATCATTGGACGATATTGCCAACGAGTATTTCACCCAGTTAATGACGGCTCTGGCCACCCCCGCCAGCCGTAAAATGCACACCAATACCCTGATGCATTTGCAGGGCTACCTGAAACGTCTGATCACACCAGCAGACAAGGCGGAGCTGACGGAAGTTATTCAACAATATCGCCAGGGCATTGTCCCTCTGGTGGTGCCCTTGATGTTGCTGAAGCATCACCTTAATCACGACAAAACAGTCAACGCTTACGCTCGCCAGCAGGTCTACCTCAATCCACATCCGTATGAAATGGGATTGAGGAACACCCTGTGAGCTCGTCGATTCCTCAGGGCAGCTACCCGATCCGGGAGTTTGCCCGTTGCACAGGGGTTAACCCGGCAACCTTGCGGGCCTGGGAGCGACGCTATGGCCTGATTCATCCCTTTCGTAGCGAACAAGGCCATCGCTTTTTCAGTGAAGAACACGTCCGTCATGTCCGGCGTATCCTCTATTGGCTGGAGCAGGGCTACCCGATACGCCAGATCAGCTTGTTGCTGCTTGGCCATCATGAACATATCGAAGGACATGGCTCAGCTGGCAACCCGGATCACTGGCAGCAACAGCAACAAGACGTGATCGACAACCTGATGGCACTTGACCTCAAACGTCTCGATGCGCTCTGGTGCAAGGCATTCTCGACCTATCCGATTGCACTGTATTACCAGCATTGCCTGGCACCCCTGCGGCAGCAGTTACGTGCCGGTAGCAAGCTGGACGATCCCATGCTGCTACATACCATGGAACATCTGCTACAGCGCAAGCTGAACTGCCTGTTTTATCAGCAACAGCGCCGGGCCAGCAGCCCCACTCTGTTAATGGCGACCAATCACCCCAGCGGTGAACTGGACGTATTGGTACGAGCCTGCGCCATTGGGGCTGTCGGCCTCCGGGTCGAATACCTTGGTCCGAACCTCACCCCCAATGATCTGTGCCTGGCCGCCTCCGTTCTGGAAGCCAGACAGATCTGGATTCATTTTATCGCGACCACGACCGACCAACAGACACGCTGGCAGCGCTACCTCTCTCACACCGAACGCAGCAACATTATTACCGGCACACCACCCAACCATGAGGGTGGCCGACCCAATATGCAGCGTTTACGAACGCCATTACCACGACAGATACAGCACTATGTACTGAACACCGGCAGGGCAACCAATGCGTAACGACCACCCAATCCGCCATCTGGTCTGGTTTCGAACCGATCTGCGCGTACATGACAACCCGGCGCTGCACCATGCCATGCGAGCGGCCAGTAACGCCGATGAATCAGCATCCGTACTGGCGCTGTACTTCGTCACACCACGGCAATGGCAACAACACGGCCTCGGGCAACGTAAAATCCGCCTGATACAGAACGCGGTACATAACCTCAAACAATCACTGGCCAGGCTGGGTGTCGAACTGCTGGTATTACAGGCGGATACTTTCAGTCATAGCCTGCAGCAACTGCAACAGCTGGTAACTGAGCTGGATATTCGCCACGTCAGTTTCAACAACGAATACGAAGTTAACGAAAGCAACCGTGATCGCCACTGGGAGCGCTGGGCCAGGCAACACCAGATTTCGGTTCATCGTTTTCATGACCAGTGCCTGATTCCTCCCGGCGACCTGGCCACCAAAAGCGGCTCACCTTTCAAGGTCTACAGCCCGTTCCGCAAAGCCTGGCTAGCCCGGGCCGAAGGCGCGCAGCTTACCCCGCTGCCCTGCCCAGATGCCTTGCCAACACATACCCGCCCAAGTCTCTCACTGCGCCATGGGCTGGTTGACACTGATTGCTCCCCGGACGCTCTCTGGTTTGACGACGAAGCCAGTGCACATGATGCACTGGAGGACTTCCTGCAGCAGCAAGGCCGGCTTTACCACCAGCAACGAGACCTGCCAGCACTGGATGCCACCAGCCAATTATCCGTTGCCCTTGCACTCGGTTTGCTGTCGCCCCGTCAATGCCTGTTTGCTGCCAGTCAGATGAACAATGGCTTGCTGGCAGGAGGACAGGCCGGTCTGGACAGCTGGATCAACGAACTGACCTGGCGTGAGTTTTACCGCCATTTGCTGGTCGCCTTCCCCCGGCTGTGTCAACACAAGGCGTTCAAGGCAGACACAGAACAGCTGCCATGGCGCGATGCGGAGGCCGACTTCCAGGCCTGGTGCGAGGGCCGTACTGGCTATCCATTGGTGGATGCTGCCCAAAAACAATTACTCGCCAGCGGCTGGATGCATAACCGCTTGCGTATGGTCAGCGCCATGTTTCTGACCAAACACCTGCTGATCGACTGGCGTCGCGGCGAGGCTTTTTTTAATCGTCATCTGGTGGATGCGGATTTTGCCTCCAACAACGGTGGCTGGCAGTGGAGTGCTTCCACCGGTGCTGACGGGGTGCCTTATTTTCGTATTTTTAACCCCACCACCCAATCGCAACGGTTTGATGCCAGCGGCCAGTTCTTGGTGCGTTATTTACCGGAGCTGGCCGCACTGCCCGCCGCCCGCCGCCATCAGCCCAATACCCTCGAACGCCAGCAGTGTGGCTACCCGGCAGCGATCGTCGACCACGCCTTTGCCCGTCAGCGTGCCCTGCAAGCTTTCAAGTCACTCAAGATCATGCAGACGGAAATGGAATGACGGAAGTGGTCAAAAGAGACCCACTCATGTCACAGATACTTCACTCACTGGCAGTAAGTTGATATTGATTAACGCTATTATTAGCTTCACCATCAATGTCATTGACCGCCCTATCAATGCACCTTCCATGGACACAGGACGCCGTCATGAAAGCGCTTTCTTCATCCCGACTTCTGCCATTCGTCGCGACAATGTTTGCCTCTCCTCTTGTGGTCGCGGCAACACAAGACGAATTCTCAGAGCCCTCTCTGGCTGATGATCCTGATATTGAGGTGGTCGAGGTACTGGGGGTCACCGAACCGATAACATCGGTCAGTCCGCGCAAATTGTTGCGCGTCCCGGGTGCGGGTAATGATCCACTGCAAGCCATCGAAAGCCTGCCCGGTGTTGTCTTCAGCGGTGGCCGGGAATCCGCCCCCGCAGTGCGTGGCTCGTCACCGGATGACAACGCTTATTACATCGATTTTTTCCCGGTTGGTTATATCTTTCATAGCGACTCATCGAGCATTCTCAACGACAACGTCATTGATGGTTTTATTCTCGAAGCCGCCGCCTTCGGGCCAGAATACAATGGTTCGACCGCCGCGGTGATTGATGCCAGCTCACGTTCTCCGGATTTTGCCACTCCCCAGGCGGTCATCGATGTCAGCCTGCTCAAGGCCGGGCTTTTTATCGAACAGCCTATCAACAGTGAACAGGGCTTTTATTTATCGGGCCGGCAGAGCCTGTTCCAGTACTATATCGACGCCTTGCTGGACGATGAAGATTTCCAGTTTACGACCTTGCCCGAATATTACGACTATCAGGGCAAGTATGAATATCAGCCCAGTCTTACAGAAAGCCTGGTGGTTCAGGTCATTGGCTCACGGGACAAGGCCGGTCTCAAATTCGACGAAGATTCTGACGAGCTGGCGCAAGACCCGGGTCTGGAGGGTGGCATCAGCTCTGAACGCTACTTCAACAGCCAGGCGATTGTCTGGGACAAGTTTTATGGCAATGGCCTGCAACACCAGAGCGGCCTTTCCCAACTGGAGGAGAAGTTCCAGCTCACTATCGGCCAGGGAAATTTTGTTGACGTCAAAACCAATGACTACATACTGCGCAGCCAGTTTTCCCAACCGCTGGGCATAAATCACTATTTACACTGGGGAGCTGAGCTGTCCGAATCCCATGCCTCTATCAAAGGCAGCTATTCCGGCCCACCCTGCGACGAGTACAACCCGGACTGCCGCCTTGTTGATGGCGAAGAAACGGTCACCCTCCATGAAAATATCGTTATCACCAGCGTCAACCTCAACGTTGCCGACAGCTGGCAAGCCACAGACAACTGGACCATAACCCCCGGCGTGCTGGTGGCTCAGGAAGACTATACTGACGAACTGTTTATTGAACCCAAACTGAGCACTGAATGGCAGGTTGCTCCCGGCTGGAATCTGACAGCCGCCTATGGCCGCTACCACAACTTCCCCGACAACTTTGGCCAATACGCCAAAAACTTTGGTAATCCCGATCTCAAACTGGAAACGGCAACCCACTACGAAACCGGCATTGAACATGAGCTACGGGATGATCTGCTGATTCGCCTCGAAGGCTACTACAAAACCATGCAGCGGCTGGTGATTGCCCGGGCCGACCAGCAAACGGTTTACCCTGATCTGTCGGATGAGGAATATCTCGACCTGCCCCGTTACACCAACGATGCCAGTGGCGAGGCCTGGGGCATGGAACTGTTTATCAACAAGGACCTGAGTGAACAGTGGTACGGCTGGGCTTCCGTTGCCTGGTCCCGTACCCGCCGCACCAATGAGCTGACCAATGAAGATTTCCGCTACAGCTATGATCAGCCCTTAATCGTCAATCTGGTCGCCAGCTATGATTACAGCGATGTATTGTCCCTGGGCTTCAAATGGCGCTACCAATCCGGTCAACTGGTGACACCGATTATTGGGGCAGAACAAGACGCCAATGACCCGGAGCTATACAATCCGATTTATGGCGCACTGAACTCCGAACGTTTACCGGCTTATCACGCCCTGGATGTCCGGGCCGATCGCAACTTCTTTTACAGCCACTGGGAAATGACCCTGTACGGTGAAATTCTCAACCTGTATGGCCGTAATAATGTCACTGACTATCGCTACAAAAATGCTGATTACAGCGAGCGGGAAGACGTGACTGACTTGCCAACCATTGTTTCTCTGGGCGTCAAAATACGCCTATAGATAAGAATAATGTCTTAACATAACCAATAACGCATGGATATATACACCGAAATAAAGAACAATCGATATTTTTAATCTACCATTGTTCCAGGCTTTATGGCACGGTAAGGCCCGAAATGCTACTTCAAACGTTATGTGTTCGAAGACCAACCGCCAATACCAGGAGAGCCTAATGCAGATTGGCAAGCGCGAAGAATTTGACCTCAATGAAATGGCGATTTTTGTCCATGTTGTGGACGCTGGCAGCTTCACCGGTGCCGCTAAAAATCTCGGACTGCCCAAGTCCACTGTCAGCCGCAAAATAACCCAACTCGAAGAGCGTCTTGGTGTGCGACTGATCCAGCGTACCACCCGCAGCTTGCGTCTGACGGATACCGGCAATGCCTATTATGGCCATTGCTCCCGTATCCTCAGTGAAATCGAAGAGGCCAATATCGCAGTTACCCAGATGCAGACCACACCAACCGGTACCCTGCGTATTACGGCACCGGTGCTGTTTGGCTCAACGGTATTATCCAGTCTGGTGGCCGAGTTTATGGATCAACATCCCCAGCTCACCATCGACCTGGTGCTGTCTGATCAACTGCTGGATCTGGTACAGGAAGGCATCGACGTGGCTTTCCGCATCGGGCAGCTGGAAGACTCTTCCCTGATTGGCCGTTATCTCGGCGATGTGCGCATGCTGTTATGCGCCAGCCCGGACTATCTGCAACGCTTCGGTACACCGAAACATCCGGATGACCTCGCCAATCACCGACTGATTTCAGCATCACGCTGGCTGCAATGGAATATGACCAGCCCGGAAGGCAAAGAGCTGACGGTACAGGTCAAACCCAAGTTACAGGCCAACGATTTTGCCTCACTGTATGCCCTGACCTTGTCCGGTAGCGGTATTACGCCGCTACCTGTGCTGATTGCAGCACCGGCCATTCAGTCTGGCGACCTGGTACCCATTTGCTGTAACTATCCGTTTGAAGCCAACCCGATCCATACCCTGTACCCGAGTAACCGCCATCTGTCTGCCAAGGTACGCAGCTTTGTTGACTTCGTGATTGATCACATTCGTCCGAACCCGCCCTGGGAAGTGGACATGCCACACGCCTCCAGGGAATGTGAAGTGCCCAAAGTGACCGAACACTAGATTCCGCTCTGAACTATTCCGCACCGATCAACAAATCATCACCCACCAGAGCAATCATGCCCGGTGGGTGAATCTCCATCTGCCTGTTATAGCAGCAGCAGTTCCTTCGCCTTATTCAACGCCTGAGTGCGGTTTTTCACCCCCAGTTTGATATTGATCTTGCGGGCGTGGGTCTTGACAGTATGCAAGGAAATAAACAGCTGCGAAGCAATGTCCTGATTCGATAATCCCTCCGCAATCTTGCGTAACACATCGTGCTCCCGATCACTGAGCTGGACCCGTACCGGCTCGGTAATCGACGCTTCTGTTTCTCTGGCCGGAGCATACAACTCTGGCAGCCAGGCCTTGAAGCTCATACTGATACCTTCTTGCCGCAACTGGTGCCCGACCTGATTAAAAATATGCTGACTTTCAGCAATCTGATTACGGCCACGTAACGCCGCGGCACGAATCAGCTGAATCAACATCATGATCATTGGGCTGGAGTTACAACGCAGCCATTCATCCACTTCCGCCAGACACTCATTAAAACGGCCACAGACCAGATACAACCTGGCCTGGGTCGCGGCAGCAAAATCCGGTAATAACGGAAACACATCCGGTCGTGACAGCTGCGCTACCGGCTGCCCATCCAGCAGTTCAACCAGACAGCCCTGGGCCCGATGGTGCTTGCCCTGGGAGATCCAGACATTCGCCTTTACCAGAATCAGCCAAAGATAGGTATCAGACTCAACCCCCCAGCCATGCATCAACCGTTCAACCTCATCCAGCATACCCAGAGCCCGGTGATACTCACCGTCAGCGGCGGCCATCATCGCCTGCAAACCATAGCCATAACACACAATGACATCCGCACCTTCGCGACAATAACGACTGCCCTGCTGCAACAACTCGGGCAGGGTCTCGGTTTCGCGACGAGTCACCCACAATAAAAAAGCCCGGTAGACCATCAGTCGCCCCATCGGCACAACCGGGATACGTCCGGGCTTGTCCCGTAGCAGCTGAATGCTGGCATCGACGATATCGAGGCTGAACTCCAGATGTCCCCGGTGCAGCTCGATACGCGCCTGATCAAACATGGCCAGGGCTTCCAGTGCCCAGACGCCATGCTGTCGCGCCAGTTGCATCGCCTGCCGGTTCCAGGCACGGGCATTGTCGAGGTCGGTCTCACCCAGACTCAAATACGTCAACGTACTGCACATCAGAAAACGGCTGCTGTAACGATCGCCCGGCAACCCGGCCAGCGCTTTTTTACACAAATTCATCGCACTTTTGTGCTGTCCTTTCAGTCGCGCCTGATACCCTTGCAACGCCGCCAGGTCGGCCTCATTCAGCAACTGCCGGTGGATCAGCTGGCGCAGCATCGCGTCGGCCCGGCGCTGGCGGTGACTGACCAGCCAGGCCCAACAGGCCAACTGCATCAGCCGTGGCGACCGATTCAGCACCTGCTCCCCTGCCAGCTCACACCAATCAATCAGACCGGCAATATCCAGACTGGCCATCAATGCCTCGGCCTGGGATTCCATCCACGGCGCCAACTCTGCCACCATCGCCGTTTTCTGCGCGTGTTCCAGCGCCCGTACCGGCTGCTGATGCTCGCCGTACCAATAAAAGGCCTGTCGATGCCATTGTTCACGCTGCACTTCCGTGACCGTGGCAGCCACCAGCCGCTGGAACGGTGCCGCAATCGATACCCAGCCACTTTGCTCCAGAGGCTGCAAAAAACCATTCCGTACCAGCTCTTTAATCCCGGCACTGGCATCCTGATGATTCAATCGCCGCAACAAATCCTCACAGCCCTGTTCCAGCACCGACAGCTGCTGTAACAGCAAACGGCACTCTGCCGACTGCTCGGCGACCACCTCACTGAGCCAATAGTCCTGCAACTCAAAAACCCCCAGGCCTGGGGCCATTACATCCAGCGTGGCATAGGCACGGACACAGGCCAGCCAGATACTCATCGCTGCCGGCCAACCGGCCAGGCGGCGATCCAGCAGTGCCTGTTCCTCCGGAGCCAGCTGCAGCCCATGCTGTTCCAGCCAGCGCTGTTGCTGTTGCCTGGTAAAGCTGAGCTGATGCATACCAACGGCCAACATGGATGGGTGCTGGAACACGGCGCAGGCACCTCGGGGAGCGCGACGGGTCGCCAAAGCAAGGAAACAAGACTCAGGAGCCCGCCGGATCAGAAGCTGAACCAGTTGCCAGCCAGTGTCATCAAGGTTCTGCAGGTTATCGATACACAGGCACAGCGGCCGGTCGATCAGCGCCAACCAGTTGAGCAGAATGGATTCCAACTGCTCGACAGCAAAGGTCGGAGGTTCCTCCAGAGGCCAGCAACGCCGCGCCAGCGCCATGGCTTCTGCCGACCCATCACCGGCCAATAATGCCTGCAGCAACAAGGCGGCATCATCCGTCACTTCACAATTGAACCAGAGGACATTCAGCCCTTGCCCCTGCCAGCGCTGATACCACTCCAGCAGATATTGCGTCTTGCCAAAACCCGCCGGGGCATGAATCCACACCAATCCTGGTGCCGCCATATCCAGCGCATAATCGAGACGTTTGATAGATGGAGACAAGGACAAGGGAGGACGTCGCCGGGCCAGTAACAGCGGAGACGCAAGAATATCCACTAACGGTGCAAGTGATGTGTTATCGGAATAGTGTTCAGAAGCTGACATAACGGACTGCTGTGACCATTTGCAGCATTATGGCGAGTTTTGTCGACGTACAGCAACCGCCGTCAACGGCAATGCAAACCATCGCGCCACGTTTGATAACGTGGGCCAACGCTCTCCAGCGACAGCAACAGCCATGCAGACGAGCAACAACGCAAGCGCGTCATGGCGAATGGCGGCAAGCACAACCGGTGCGAAGCCGAGCGGCTTCGCACTCGTAACGATCAGGACTCTGCCGCTGCTTCGTCAAGCAGAGCTTTTAATTCGCCCTTTTCAAACATCTCGGTGATGATATCGCAACCACCGACCAACTCACCCTTAACCCACAACTGGGGAAAGGTTGGCCAATTGGCATACTTGGGCAAATTGGTGCGAATTTCCGGGTTGGACAGAATATCGACATACGCGAACTTCTGGCCACACTCCATCACGGCCTGCACTGTGCGGGCCGAGAAGCCACACATGGGCTGATTGGGTGAACCCTTCATGTACAGCAGAATATCGTTGCTTGCGATCTGGTCTTTGATGACTTCCATAATATCCATGGTGACAAATCTCTCATCAGGTGAATAAGGTGAATAAACAGCGGCCAGATTACCACAATCCTGACTAATCCCGACAGCCGCACTTGGGTTTTAGCGTCCAGCCACTGGCACAGTGGCGGTACCGTAACCACCACCACCCGGTGTATGAATCGCCAAGGTATCGTTCTCTTGCAACTCCAGTCGGGCACAACCGGCGACAGGCAATACCGATAGCGGTTCTCCGGCGGCGGTACGACCGCGCATCACCAGATTGACTCCGCAACGACCGGCATCCCCACCCTGAATCCCGAAAGGGGCTACCTGGCGGCGGCCACTGATAATATTGGCGGTCATCGGTTCGAGAAAACGGATATGCCGCTCAACGCCCATGCCGCCCGGGTATTGGCCAGCGCCACCCGAGCCACGGCGTAAATGAAAGTGATCCAGCACCACCGGGTAACGTTGCTCCAGCACTTCCGGGTCGGTCAGCCGTGAGTTGGTCATATGACTGTGCACTGCGCTGGCACCGGCTCCCGAAGCACTGCCACCGGCGCCACCACACAAGGTTTCGTAATACTGGTAACGTTTGTTACCAAAGGTCAGATTGTTATTGGTGCCCTGACAGGCCGCCATCAGCTGCAGTGCGCCCATCAAGGTATCAACCAGATACTGGGCGGTTTCGACATTGCCGGAGACCACTGCCGCCGGATAGCAAGGGGCAATAATCGATGCCTCCGGTACCCGAATGGTTAACGCCCGGAACAGGCCAGCATTCAGCGGAATCGGCCGAGCCACCAGCACCCGGAATACATACAACACGGCAGCTCGGACCACGGATGTGGGCGCGTTAAAGTTGCCCGGATGCATGGCCTGGTCCGGCCGATAACCGGTGCCGGTAAAGTCAATCATGGCACTGCGCGCCTGCTGATCAACCTTGATCGTTACCGCAAAGCGGGTGCCATCATCCATCCGCTGCTCGAACTGCCCCGATGGCAACTGGGCCAAACACGCTCTCAGAGTATATTCGGCATTGTCGAGCACATGGCCCATGTATTGATGTACCCGTTCCCGACCATAACGCTGACAAAGACGCGCCAGCTCTCGGGCACCGGTTTCACAAGCCGCCAGCTGGGCCTTCAGGTCGGCCATATTCTGCGCTGGGTTACGCGCCGGGTAACGGCCGTTCGTCAGCACATCCAGCATTGAATCCGTCTGCAATACTCCGTGTCGCATCAGCAACAGGTTATCGATCAGTACACCTTCTTCCTCAATATGCTGGCTATTGGCGGGCATCGATCCTGGGGTTATGCCACCGATATCAGCATGATGACCACGGGCCGCCACAAAAAAATCCGCCATTCCGGAACGGTTACCGTCAATAAAAACCGGTTTGACGACGGTGATATCTGGTAGATGTGTGCCTCCTTCATAGGGCGAATTCAGCACGAAGGCATCCCCCGCTTCCATTTCCGGGTGGCGACGGACGACGGCCAGCACGCTGTCACTCATGGAGCCAAGGTGCACCGGAATATGAGGCGCATTGGCGATCAGTTCAGCATGACGGTCAAAGATGGCGCAGGAGAAATCCAGCCGTTCCTTGATATTGACGCTGCTGGCGGTTTTTTCCAGCACCAGCCCCATCTGCTCTGCGGCGGCCATAAACAGGTTATTAAAGACTTCCAGTTGTACCGGATCAGCCCTGGATGGTTCCGGGTCAGTCAGTGCCATATCCGATAGCGGCACGGATAGGAGCGCCTGTTTCTGCACGGTATCTGGCATCTTTTCCAGTACCAGTGCACCGCTGGCAATCACCTTGCACACCCAGCCCGGCTCAACGATCAACGTGCTGTTACTGTCGGTCAAGAGCAGTGGCCCGGCAGCACAAAAGCCATCGGGCAAACGGGCGCGGGGATAGACAGTGACCGACTGCCGACCATCAGCAAAGACCATGTCGATGGTGGCCAATGGCTCGGGAGTGGCCCTGGCTGTCGGCAGCAACCGGGGTAATGGCTCACCGGGCTGAATACGTTCCAGCTGAATGGCGTCACAGATCAAGGCCTGATCCGCAGCCGCAAACCCGAACAGTTGCCGGTGTCGGGCAGTAAATTCGGCGGTCATCTTGTCTGGCGTAGCCAGCGTTACCAACAAGGGCGTATCGGCACCCTGGTAACGCAGATAAGCACGCCACTGATCCGTCACCCCGGCAGAATCCGGCAACGCTTGTCGGGCTTGATCGCTCAATTGCTGACAAACCCGTTCACGAACGGTGTCCATCTCGGTCAGTACCACTTCGACCGGCTGTTCTCCCAGCCAACGCTGATCCGCAACACCAATACCATAAGCGGACAATACCCCAGCCATCGGGTGCAGGTAGACCTGTGTCACGCCCATTGCCTCTGCCACCTGACAGGCGTGTTGGGCGCCGGCACCACCAAAGGCAACCAAGGCGTAGTCCCGTACATCATAGCCGCGCTGTACCGAGATTTTTTTGGCGGCACTGGCCATATTATCAACGGCGATGGCCAGAAAACCCTGCGCCAGTGATTCTGCGGTCTGCACTTGCCCGGTCTGCTGACTCACTTCAAGTGCCAACTGTTGAAACTGTTGCCGGACGCTGTCCACATCCAGGGGTAAACCCTGATTCGGCCCAAACAAACTGGGAAAATACTGTGGCTGGATACGCCCCAACAAAACATTGCAATCGGTGACGGTTAACGGCCCACCATTACGATAACAAGCCGGCCCTGGATTGGCACCGGCAGACTCCGGTCCGACCTGTAACCGACCGTCAGCAAACTTGACGATGGAACCACCACCAGCCGCCACAGTATGAATATTCATCATCGGCACCCGCAAACCGACACCGGCAATACGGGTGCTGGTCTCGCGCTCCAGCTCACCGGCAAAATGGCTGACATCCGTTGAGGTGCCACCCATATCAAAACCGAGCAGGCGCTCAAATCCATCGGCACTGGCGGTACGTACCATGCCCACCACACCACCGGCCGGACCAGACAAAACGGCATCCTTGCCGGATAACAAGGCCGCCGCTGCCAGGCCACCATTCGACTGCATCAATGACAATGTCGCATCCGGGCAAATCGCCTGCAGCTGCTGTTCAACATGTATCAGATAACGCTGTAATACCGGCGTCAGATAGGCATCTGCCAGAGTGGTTTCGCCTCGGGCGACCAGTTTGATCAGTGGGCTGACCTGATGGGATAGGGAGATTTGTTCAAAGCCCAGCGCCAGCGCCAGTTCCGCCAGTGCCAGTTCATGCTGCGGGTATTTGTAAGCGTGCATCAGCACCACGGCGACCGCACGAATACCGTTGTCCCTGGCTTCCTGCAGTTGCACACGGGCAGCGTCCAGGTCCAGCGGCCAGTCAACCTGACCACTGGCCAAGATCCGCTCTGGCACTTCGTACACCGCCTGATACAACAGCTCGGGTTGTTCGATGGCAACGGCAAACAGATCCGGGCGGGTTTGATAGCCAATCTGCAACTGGTCGCGCAGGCCACGACTGATGAACAGCGCCACCGCCGCCCCCTTGCGCTCCAGCAGTGCATTGGTGGCGACCGTAGTACCCATTTTTACTTGACCAATAAGACGCCCCTGGTCTGGATAAAGCGCCAATAACTGACGAATGCCTTCAATCGCGGCATCGTCATAATGATCCGGATTTTCAGACAGCAATTTGTGCGTCACCAGTTGACCGTCCGGGCGTAACGCCACCAGATCGGTAAAGGTGCCACCACGATCAACCCAGAATTGCCAACGACGGGCAGAGGAACATAAGGCAGAAGAATCAATGGGAGAATGTGTCATGGCGAGGTCACTGGTCTGTCGGGCAGACCAGTCTAGCAGAGCAGCCAGCGGGCGAGAAAATCTTCGCATAACCCGGTATCCGGTTATGCGAAGTCGGACTGCTGTTAATAATCAGGGCATATGGGTCACATACGCTGCCAGGTCTTTTAATTGCTGCTCGGTCAGATTCTGGACCACACCAATCATTGGCGATGTTTTCCGATCCACATTCTTGTTCTTGAAGTTCAGCAGGGTTGTTTCCAGAAACTCATAAGGCTGGCCTGCAATCCGGGGATAGTCGCGGGAACCATGACCCATTTTTCCATGACAGACATAGCACACCGCCTCAAACAGCGCCTTGCCCTCAGGAGAAGACGCAACCGGTGCCTCTCTTTCCATAACCGGGCGATTGGCAAAGTACAGCGCGATCGCGACCCGATCCGAATCACTGATCTGCCCGGCCAGCTTGCTCATCACATAGTCCTTGCGCTCGCCGCTGGCGAAGTGCTCAAACTGGGTAAACAGGTAGGACGGATTCTGGCTGGCCAGATTGGGAATATATGTCCGGGTACTATTGCCATCCTTGCCGTGACAGGAAAAGCACAAGGTACCGCGATATTCTCCCTGCTGAATAGCAGCTTTCAGTGCTACCGGGTCTTGTTGGATACGAGCCATATCGGCCAACAATTCGTCAACAGTCTCCGCCTGCACAGAGACGGACAACAGCCCCAACGACAGGAGCAAACACAGTACAGGTTGGATGATATTTTTCATTGCCATAACAGTCCCAGTGATGATCCGATAAAATACCGATCCGGCTGCGTTGCTCCAACCCCTGAATGGGCTGTTTTGCCAGTTTGTCGGACAGCTACTGACCTGAGTCAACAGGTCTATTGGAGCACGGTCGTTCAGAATACGTCGAACGCGACATTGTCACGCATTGTCCTTTGGCCCAATCAACAGACTCCGCGGTTCAGTCGGTGTTCGCGCCGGGCGCATTCGGTTAAACTCCCTTTCCTACTTTCCCAATCACGTACCCGACGTCAAAACCAACATGATGCAAGAGACTTACGCTCCCCACGACATTGAACCCGCTGTCCAGAAACAGTGGCAAGAAAATCAGGTATTCCGCGCAGTGGCCGATGCCAGCAAAGAAAAATTCTACTGCCTGTCAATGTTCCCCTACCCCAGCGGCCGACTGCACATGGGCCATGTCCGTAACTACACCATCGGTGACGTCATCTCCCGCTACCAGCGCATGCTAGGCAAGAATGTGATGCAACCAATGGGTTGGGACGCCTTTGGTCTGCCTGCAGAAAATGCCGCCATCAAACACCAGGTCGCGCCAGGCAAGTGGACCAAAGAAAATATCGCCTACATGAAAAACCAGCTGAAATCGCTGGGTTTTGGTTACGACTGGAAACGTGAAATTGCCACTTGTGACCCGGATTACTACCACTGGGAACAATGGTTTTTCACCCAGTTAATTGAAAAAGACCTGGCGTACAAAAAAGTATCCGCGGTCAACTGGTGCCCTCACGACCAGACCGTACTGGCAAACGAACAGGTGATCAGCGGTTGCTGCTGGCGTTGTGACACCCCGGTTGAGCGCAAGGAAATTCCACAGTGGTTTATCCGCATCACCGCCTACGCAGAAGAACTGTTGGCCGATCTCGACCAGCTGGATGGCTGGCCGGATCAGGTCAAAGCCATGCAACGCAACTGGATTGGCAAATCCCGTGGCGTACAGCTGACGTTTGGTCTGCAAGGCCGGGACGATGAGCTGGAAGTGTATACCACCCGTCCGGACACCCTGATGGGTGTCAGTTATCTTGCCGTAGCTGCAGGCCATCCGTTGGCACGTGAAGCCGCGGCCCACAATCCGGAACTGGCAGCCTTTATTGAAGCCTGCAATAAAGCCGGTACCGCCGAAGCCGACGTCGCCACCAAGGACAAACAGGGTCTGAAAACCGGTTTCAGTGCCATCCATCCCCTGACCGGCCAAACGGTCGACATCTGGGTCGCCAACTTTGTCCTGATGGAATTTGGCACCGGCGCGGTTATGGCCGTTCCTGCCCATGATCAGCGCGACTTTGAATTTGCCACCCAATACGGCATTGATATCAAACAGGTGATTGCCGCCAACGAGGGCGATGCAATCGACCTCAGTCAGGCTGCCTATACCGAAAAAGGCACCCTGATCAATTCCGGTGAATTTGATGGCCTTAACTTCGAACAGGCGTTCGATGCCATCGCCGCCAAACTGGCCGAGCTTGGCAAAGGCACAGTCACCACCAATTATCGCCTGCGTGACTGGGGTGTCAGCCGCCAGCGTTATTGGGGTTCGCCCATTCCGATCATCCGTACCGAAAACGGCGAATCAGTGCCGGCACCGGCTTCCATGTTGCCCGTGATCCTGCCTACCGATGTGGTGATGGATGGTGTGAACTCTCCTATCAAGAATAATCCGGCATTCGAAAACATCGAGTTCAACGGTGCTCCTGCTTTCCGTGAAACCGATACCTTCGACACCTTTATGGAGTCGTCCTGGTACTACGCCCGCTACTGCTCGCCCAAGGCCGACCAGATGCTTGACCCGACCGAAGCCAACTACTGGTTACCGGTAGACCAATACGTCGGTGGTATCGAACACGCCATTTTGCATTTGTTGTACGCCCGCTTCTTCCACAAGCTGCTGCGTGATGCCGGCCTGGTTGATAGTGATGAGCCTTTCAAAAGCCTGCTCTGCCAGGGCATGGTTCTGGCGGACGCCTATTACTACACCAACCCCAATGGCGGCAAGGAATGGGTCAATCCGCTGGAAGTCACCGTTGAGCGTGATGAAAAGGGCCGCATGATCGCCGCCAAACGCACCTCCGACGGGCTGGAATTACAACATTCCGGCATGAGCAAGATGTCCAAGTCCAAAAACAACGGCGTCGACCCACAAGAAGCCATCAACCAATACGGTGCCGATACCGTCCGCCTCTACACCATGTTTGCAGCGCCCCCGGAGCAAACACTGGAATGGTCAGACTCCGGCGTCCAGGGTTCCCAGAAATTCCTTCAGCGGGTATGGCGTCTGGCCTACGAGCTGCAACAGCTCGACCCGGTCGAAGTGGCAGCCGTTACCTTGAGCAAGTCCGACAAGGACGCCCGTCGCAAGCTGCACGAAACCATTGCCAAGGTGTCCGATGACATTGGTCGCCGTTACAACTTCAATACTGGCATTGCGGCCATCATGGAGTTGATGAAAACCCTGACCAAACTCGACCTTGCGGTTGAGTCCAGCCGTGCTGTGGCTGCCGAAGCCATGGACGCAGTGATTCGTATGCTCAGCCCGATGGCGCCGCATATTACCCAGGCACTCTGGGTTGCCTTCGGCAACGAAGGGCTGGTGATTGATGCCAGCTGGCCAGTGGTTGATGAATCCGCACTGGTTGCCGATACCATTCAGGTCGTTGTGCAGGTAAACGGTAAGTTACGCGCCAAACTGGATGTCAGTGCCACGATCGGCAAGGATGAATTGCAGGCTCAGGCCATGGCTGACGAAGCAGTCCAGAAGCAGCTGGAAGGCAAAACGGTACGTAAGGTGATTGTTGTACCCGGCAAGCTGATCAATATCGTCGCGAACTGAACAGGCACACTATCTTGAGCTATTTTCGTCGGCCATACAGCCTCCTGCCGTTGCTACTGACCTTGCTGGTCAGTGGTTGCGGCTGGCAACTGCGCGGGGCTTACCAGCCTCCCGCAGACACCACCGTCCTGATGTTGCAGAGCCAGGCCAGCAACCTGTTTAACCAGCGCCTGCAACAGGCATTGGAAAATCAGGGCTGGCTATTGGTCAGTCATGGTGACAGCGCCCAGGCCGTGCTGGACATCCAATCCTTCACGATCAGTCGCCGCACCCTGACGATTAACAGTGAAGGCCAGGTGGCGGAATACCAACTGGAAGCCGAACTTCAGGGACGGTTGGTCACCTCGACCGACGCTGCCGACCCCATCACGCTGTCAACCCAATCCTGGTTTGACAATGACGTCACCCGGGTGATTGCCACCGATCTGGAAGAAGACGCCACTCGTGAACGCCTCACCGAGCGTATGGTGGAGCTATTGCTGATCCGTCTTCAGCACATTCGGAGCGACTCTTGAAGCTGCATAGCAACCAGCTACTCGCACATCTGGGCAAGCCCTTGCTACCGGTGTATCTGGTATCTGGTGACGAACCCTTGCTGGTGATGGAAGCCTGCGACCAGATTCGGGCCGCCGCCCGGCAGCAAGGTTTTGAGGAGCGTCAGCTTTTTCATGCAGAAGCCGGGTTCGACTGGAGCCAGCTCCGGGATGAAGCCGATGCCATGTCGTTGTTTGCCAGTCGCCGAATATTGGAAATCCGGATTCCCAATGGCAAACCCAGCGATAAGGGCGATACCCTCAAAGCCCTGTTACAACGACCCAATCCCGACAACCTGCTGCTGATTATCTGCCCACGTCTCGACAGCAAGTCACAAAATACCGCCTGGCACAAAGCCGTCGACAAGCACGGCGCGCTGGTGCAAATCTGGCCGATTGAACGCAACCAGTACGCTGGCTGGCTACGCCATCGCCTGCAGCAAGCCGGCTTGCAGGCCGACCCGACCGCGATCGCATTGCTGGCCCACCAGACCGAAGGCAACCTGCTGGCTGCGGTACAAGAGATAGAAAAGCTGCGCATGAGTGGTGCGAGCCGTATTACAGAAGACTTGTTGCTGGACGCACTGGGAGACAATGCCCGCTTCACGGCGTTTGGCTTTGCTGATGCCTGCCTCGATGGCAGTGTCCAGGATGCCAGCAGGATTCTGTCGCATTTGCGCGCCGAGGGGGTTGAAGTGCTCTCCATTCTCGGAGCCTTGACCCATAAAATTCGCCAGCTGCTCACCCTCTCTGGCAAGACCGGCCAAGCCCTGGCAGAAGCGTTCAAGCAAGCACGGGTCTGGCCACGGCAACAGGGCAGCTACAAGACAGCACTCTCCCGACTGACCCGGCAAGAGCTACAGCAAGCACTGATCATCGCCGCCAAAGTGGATGCTGCTGCCAAAGGCCAGGGGGGCAATGCCTGGTTGCTGATGAGTGAACTGACACTTTTGGTCACTTCGACCCAACTGTTTTGTCCTCCCCGTTTGGGACAGAGTTAACAGCACACCCTCCGACCAACGCACAGTTTCCCGCTATTCAAGCTGCCATACTGATGCTCGTTGGGAGTTGACAAGACGTTGTCAGAAATAAAGGCCGTCGACAAATGCTCACTCTGGCTTGATCACTGACAATTTTTGTCCACAAAATACAAAATGCGGCATATTAGTCTGCCCCGTTACCGAAAAATCTAGTAACGTTGGGCCCATACGTTAAACTGCATATTACTCGTAAGGTATACAGGATGAATTCTGTGAAACAACAACGTAACGCGGACCTGGTGTGGGATCTTCAAAAAATCCACCAGCACAAGCGGGCCGTCAATTTTGTCAAACAGTTCGAGAACCACTTCTGTGTGTTTTCTTCTTCCGTGCGTCAGCTTTATACCAACTACAATGTCTTCTTCCCTGAAGAAGCGCATCGCCAGCTGGTGATCCTGCCGGACCCTTATGCATTCCACGATACGTTTAACCACCTGAATCCAACCGCGGTACAATCCACCGGCTTGCACGTGATTCCCGGCAACCTGATTGGCAAAAGTGGTTTGTATCTGATTATTTCTCACCGGGATAAAAACGTACGCTCAGTCCCTATTCCTTTCCAGGAAGGCATTCGACAGATTCTGCGGCGCTCCAATAGCGAAGATCCGTTCTTGCCAGTACTGATGAAAGGCGATCTGCGCGAGTTTAACGATCAGCTGCCTTGTCTCCATCTGCACCGCCTGAGGCTGAATGAATTACAATCCCTGTCATCTCTCGATCGCGAAAGTATCCGCACGGTTATCACCGACAAGCTGATGACGCTGTATCAGGAATCCAGTGCCCTGAATCTGTCATAAGTCTGATGTGATTGAGTCAGGAGACATAAAAAAACAGGCCCACTGGCCTGTTTTTTTATATCTGACAGCCACCGCATTCCTGCGATATATCATGCTGCCCGATAATAACGCCGTACCAGACGCCCCAACCCGGTTCGCCATGGCTTGCGCTTGATCCCGAAGGTGTGGAACAGTCGTGCAACATCGCCGTTTGGAGTCCAGATAGCGGGCGATATTCCATCGCTGTGTTCTATCAGGCGAGCACAAGACAAGTCTTCAAACTGCCCGGCTTCAGCCAGCAGGGCTTCGGCAAAGGCGTAGGATGTCACCGGCTCGACACCACAAAAATGGTACGTCCCCCACAACTCATCGCTACAGTCCGCTTGCTTCAGCATCGCCAGTAATACACTGGCAATATCATCATCCGGTGTCGGACTGAAGGTACGCTGATCATCAACTTCAATCTGACCACTGTCGCGGATACGGGTCAGCAAGGCATGAGCAAAGTCCCCGGCCTGTACCGAAAACGTCTGGCCCACCCGTAAGATCAGGTGTCGGCGACATTGGCGGATTCGTTGCTCCACTTCTTGCAGGAGCATACCCAACTCAGACGAACTGTACTGCTCGTCTGACTCTGAAAACCGATGCGAATCGTCGGCGGCAAACAATGCCAGTGACGATACCAGCACCACCGGCGCATCATGCTTGTCTGCCAGATCGACCCAGGCCAGCACCTCACTCAGATCACCGGGATGATACAGCGACGGCACCAGCACAAAAAACGGCTGGCCAGTCGACTGCACCGACAGGCGCTCCTGCCGTTCAATCGCCAGGCCCTTGTAAACATAGTTTTCTGCTGCCAGCACCCTGGTCAGACACTGACCAATCGAGCGGTCTGCACCAATCACATAGCTGTAAAAAGGATTTACCGACAAACCTGTGACTCCCCGCCCATTGCGTTATTACTGGTATTGCAACGACAGTCGCTGCAATTCATTTGTATTACTCAATGCATCCTGTTTGCAAGCAAACAGGCGCACATCATTCAACCCGATCAGCAGCACAAACCCGCCCTCCAGACCGACATAACCCGCCCGGTATTCCAGAATCAGGGGCGAGCAATCAGGCAGACACGCCTCTGCTGTCAGGGCCACACTACGGATCAGGCCATTCCCCAAAGGATCTTGCAGGGCATCCAGATGGCGATACAAAGCCAACCCATCACAACTGATGGTCAGAACACAACCATTTAGCAGGGTCGCGGCATCCACACAGGTACCATTCGCCAGCTGAGTAACATGACTCGAGACAATCAGATCCGAACTGGTTTCTATCAACATACGGTTCACCATAACATGACGGCCAAGCCGCTATCATACGTCAAAGTGATACGCGAAAAGCGATGAAAGCAGATAGCGCATCTGGATCATGAAAAAACAAACCAATGAACTTTTATAACCAAAAAGAACATACCATACTGACCAGACAGTGCTAAACATGATCCAGACAGACATTATCCGCTTGTGAACATCCAGCTCAAGGAGCAACCATGACTACATTGATCAACAAAGAAGGCCAGCCAGTACCATCCGTCAGCTGGCCCGCCCGTGTCGGCGATGACTGGGTACAAATCTCCAGTGATGATATTTTCAAAGACCGTACCGTTGTTGTTTTTTCACTACCCGGTGCTTTCACGCCAACCTGCTCCAGCACACATTTGCCTCGCTATAATGAACTGGCCAGCGTGTTTCAGGCCAACGGTGTTGATGAAATCATCTGTATCAGTGTCAACGATACCTTTGTTATGAATGCCTGGGCTGCCAATCAGGAAGCAGGCAACATTCGCATGATTGCCGACGGTAACGGTGAGTTCACCTCAGGTATGGGGATGCTGGTCGACAAGAATGACATCGGCTTTGGCAAACGCAGCTGGCGTTACAGCATGCTGGTGAAAAACGGCATCATCGAAAAAATGTTTATTGAACCACAAAAGCCAGGCGACCCGTTTGAAGTGTCCGATGCGGATACCATGCTTGACTATATCAATGCCGATGCGGCAAAACCCAAATCGGTAGCACTCTTCACCAAACCGGGCTGTTCTTTCTGTGCCCGTGCCAAGGGTGCACTGGAAGCGGCCGGTATGGATTACGAAGAGATCGTTATGGGCACCGATGCCAGCATTGTGTCGTTGCGGGCGATTACTGGCAACGAAACCGTGCCACAGGTGTACATTGGTGGTGAGCACATCGGTGGTTCGGATGAGCTGATCAAATACCTGTCTGGCAAATAGGCCGGCGATCAACAACCCGCAGGCTGCCACCAGCCAGTCTTGTGGGTTGTGTATCTTGTTGGTTGTCTTGATTAGTTGTTAGTTGTAGCTTGATGGTTCTGTTGACCGCTTCTGTTTGATGGTTGCGACCAGTCAAAAGGCCGATAACAATCGGCCTATCACACTCTTTTCCGCTTATTCCCCAGCTTTATCAGCCTCTGGCTGCCCGTGTCCCAGCGTCTCCCGACACGCAACCGGCCGGTTTTTACTATCAACCAGGATACCGGCCACTTCATGACCATTGGTGGGTCGCAGCAATAAATAGCCATCCACACAGAAGGCTTCTTTTCCGGATGCCTTGTGCGATACCTTGACGTCATAACCCGGCTCCAGAGACATCAGCACAAACTCATCGATACGGGCCCTGTCAGTCGTTGAGGGATGTTTGACAAAACCGTAATACTCCATCGCCAGTACAGCCAGGATGACACCGGCAACAAAGCCGATTAATGCCCAGCGGGTCATGTCCGGCGGCTCGACCGCCTGTTGATTTGATTCGTTATTGGCTTCAGTCACCGGGTACTTCTCCTGGCTGGTAAGTTGCTCCCCACAGCGGCATCAGCGACTGGGGTATATTAAGTTGATTAAGAATACGGGCGACCACAAAATCAATCAGATCCTGCACCGATTGTGGCTGATGATAAAACCCCGGACTGGCCGGCAAAATCGTCGCCCCCATACGTTTCAGGGTCAGCATATTATTAAGATGAATCTCTGAGTACGGACTTTCCCGTGGCACCAGAATCAGTTGGCGGCCCTCTTTTAATGCCACATCAGCCGCCCGCTCAATCAGGTTATCACTGGCACCCACCGCAATCGCAGACAATGTACCGGTACTGCACGGACAAATCACCAGCGTGCCCGGCTGGCCAGAGCCAGAGGCCCAGGGGGACATCCAGTCATCACGGCCAAAGACGCGCAAACGTTGCTCGTCCACCTGAAAATATTGCTGTAACACCCGGGCCTGTCCTTGAGGCCGGCCCGGTAATTGTAATTCGGTCTCGGTTGCCATCACCAGCAAGGCCGCCTTCGAAAAGATCAGATCTACCGGCTGATCAGCGGCCAGCAGCACTTCGATCAACCGCAAGGTGTAGGGCGAACCGGAAGCACCGGTCACCGCGATACAGATACGACGTTCTGTCACGAGGGAGTACTCTCGGCTTGTTGTGTTAGCCAACGGGCAAAGCGGGCAGGCAAGCCGGAAAAGCCCCCGTTGGACATAAATACCACGCGGTCACCCGACTGCACGTGCTGCTGCAAATGCGCCAACAACGCCTCGGTACCATGGAAGCACTGCCCTTGTGACTCAGGCAAACGCTCGGCCAAACTCCATCCCTGTCCTTCCGCTTCCAGCCAGAAAGAGAGATCAGCGTCAGCCACCGCAGGCAGCAGGGTATCCTTGTGCAACCCCATTTTCATGGTATTGGAGCGCGGTTCAAGCACCGCAATCAAACGACCAGCAGCAGGCATGGCGGCTCTGGCTCCAGCCAGTGTGGTCTTGATGGCTGTCGGATGGTGAGCAAAATCGTCATACACACTCACCTGACCGGTATCAGCCAGGCATTCCATCCGTCGCCGCGGCAAGCGGAACGACGCCAGCGCCTCTAATGCCTGCTCTGGACGCACCCCCATATGCCGGGCTGCCAACACCGCCGCACAGGCGTTATTCACATTGTGATCACCGTTCAAGGTCCATTGAACCTGACCCAGACACTGCTCACCCTGCCACAGCGAGAACTCACCGCCATCCTCCCGCTGTTTGCGGACATGCCAGCCAGTCGGCTCACCAAAGCGTTCAACGTCACTCCAGCAGCCTTGCGCCAACACCCGCTCCAGTGCGGGTTCGGAGCGCGGTAATATAATCCGTCCAGAGGCCGGAACCAGTCGTACCAGATGATGAAACTGGCGTTCGATGGCGGCCAGGTTGTCAAAGATATCCGCATGGTCAAATTCCAGATTGTTCATGATCACAGTGCGTGGCAGGTAGTGAACAAATTTGGAGCGCTTGTCAAAAAAGGCGGTATCGTATTCATCCGCTTCAATCACAAAAAACGGACTGTCACCCAAGCGCGCAGATACCGGAAAATTCCCGGGTACACCACCGATCAGAAATCCCGGAGCCATGCCGGCACATTCAAGAATCCAGGCCAGCATACTGGCCGTTGAGGTTTTGCCATGTGTGCCCGCAACAGCGGCGACCCAGCGCCCTTGCAACAAGTGCTGGTTCATCCATTGCGGACCGGAGCAATAGGGAAGCCCCCGTTCCAGCACATATTCGACCGATGGATTGCCTCGCGACATGGCGTTACCAATAATCACCAGATCGGTATCCACAGGAATCGCCGCAGGATCAAAGCCTTCAATCAGCTCGATACCCGCTGCCGCCAGTTGTTCACTCATCGGCGGATACACTCCATGATCGCTGCCCGACACCTGATGCCCGAGCGCTTTGGCCAACTGCGCCAGCGACCCCATAAAGGTGCCACAAATTCCCAAAATATGAACACGCATGGCCAACTACCCCTGCAAACTAACAAAAGGCCGCTAGTGTAGCCGTTGCCTCTCGCTGACCCAAGCACAGATAAATCGACCTGTCTGTCGCTACAAGAAGGCGAAATCAGGTCGTCACCAGCCGCCAACACTGCAATTGGCACCTGATTCCGGTAGTATCGCCGCAACGGAAAGAATGTGACCAACGAGGCCTAGCGACCCATGCTTAGATTGAGGACTTTTTTACAGCAGCACTGCGATCAGGCAGAACTGATCGATGTCATCGACCAGTTAGCGGTGACCTGCAAAGATATCGCCCACCAGCTCACCCTCGGTGAACTGGCCGGTATCCTTGGCAGCGCCGAGCAAGAAAACGTACAAGGTGAATGCCAGAAAAAACTGGATGTGATTGCCAACGATCTGCTGAAGGACTCACTGGCCGAGGTGCCCGCTGTTCGAGGTATCGCCAGCGAAGAAGAACCAGACCCCGTTGCCTGCAACGACGACGGCTCCTATCTGGTGCTGTTTGATCCACTGGATGGCTCCTCCAACATCGACATCAATGTCACCGTTGGAACCATTTTCTCTATCCTGAAAGCGCCAGAAGGCACGCTCGGCGGAGATGAGGCAGCCTATCTGCAACCCGGCAATCAGCAAGTAGCGGCTGGCTACGTACTGTATGGGCCATCCACCATCATGATGCTGACGATTGGTCATGGCGTGTATTCATTCACACTGGATACCCGTATGGGAGAGTTCCTGCTGATGAAAGAAAACATCCAGGTACCGGAAGAAACCGCCGAATTCGCCATCAATATGTCGAACCAGCGTTTTTGGGATCCGGCCATGCAGCAATATGTTGATGACCTGCTGAAAGGTGAAACCGGCCCACTGGGCAAGCGTTACAACATGCGTTGGGTGGCGGCCATGGTGGCGGAGATTCACCGTATCCTGACCCGCGGTGGTATTTTCATGTACCCGTTTGATAACCGCGATCCTGGCAAGCCTGGCAAGCTCCGTCTGATGTACGAAGCCAACCCCATGAGCATGCTGATGGAACAGGCTGGTGGCCGCTGCAGCACTGCCAGTGACGCCATTATGTCGATTCAACCCGAGGGTATTCATCAACGCGTCCCGGTGGTTATGGGTTCTGCCGCTGAAGTCACGATCGTCGAGCAGTATCACCAGTAACACTGCCCGGATCTGCGTTATACCAGAGGTCAACCATCGATTGTGTTGGCCTCTGCGTCGGTTTGCTGTTGTCCCCATTTCATCAGGATAGCTTTCATCGCAGCCAATGAAACCGGCTTGCTCAGATAGTCGTTCATTCCAACACGAATACAGCGGCGGAATACCACTTCCGAGCCATTTGCCGTACAGGCAACAATCGGTGTTGTCACTCCCCTGGCCCGTAAACAACGAGTGGTCTCAAAACCATCCAGAACCGGCATCTGGCAATCCATCAGAATCAGGTCAAAATCCTGTTCTTCCACGCGCTGCAGACATTTTTCCCCGTCTTCTGCCACCACGACTTCCGTCTCCGGGAAAGCCTTGATAATCATCTTTTTAGCCACCCGATAGTTGATGTCATTATCTTCAACAATCAGAACGCTGAGTGCAGTACTGATCGGGCCAGCATCCTCAGGCTCAGCAGAAGCCACCGGCTTGACGGGCAGATTGACCATCACCCTGGTGCCGCCTCCATCGTTATCCTGAATCTGGATACTGCCACCCAGTATCTGACAGATATGTTGGGAAATCGTCAGCCCCAGGCCAGCACCACTGTGCTGGCGACTGAACGATGAGTTAATCTGGGAAAAGGCTTCCATCACCTGCTGACGCTGGTCAGGCGGAATACCAATACCAGTGTCATGCACCTGAATACATAACCAGTGTTTCAGCGCTTGATGATGTATTGAGAGGAGCGCCACCACATACCCTTGCTCGGTAAACTTGATGGCATTATCAACAAGATGTCGCACGATTTGCCGTACTAACGAAGGGTCTATCTGAATCTTGTTTTGTAACAGCTCGTCGTCATATTCGACGACAAACGACAAACGCTTTTCCAGCGCCTGCAGGCTGAACTCGTGTGTCAGGGCATCCAGTGTTGCAGGCAGGGAATGCTCGGCAAATGCCACTGGCAAATTGTTTTTATCTGTATCCACCACCACCAGAACATCTTCCAACAGCTGCGTCAGATTGGTCAGTGACTGCTCGGCCGTCGACTTGTACTCGGCAAACTCATCCGGGCTGTTGTTCCGGTCAATCAGCTGCAACATTCCCACAGCACCATTCAGTGGCGTGCGTAATTCATGGCTCATCATCGCCAGAAATTCATTTTTGGCCTGACTGGCTTGCTGGCTTTTGTGTTGTTCCTGGCGCAGCTGTGCAGTATAGCGACGGTGCGCCTGTTGAGCCTGTTGCAGTGACGCCGCCAACTGGTTGACACTCTTTTGCAGATTACCGATCTCGGCGCCACTATCGACCACCAGACGTTGTTTGACCTCCCCTCGGGCCAAATGACCAATAAAAGAAACCAACCGCTCCAACGGCGGGATAATCGTTGTCGAGATCCCCCCCGCCACCAGTATCGAAATCAGGATAAAGCCCAGTCCGGTAAACAGCGACTGGTACATAATGGCCCGCTGGCGCTGGCTCATGATCGTATTGGCCACCTGCATACGCACCTGACCAATCCGCGCAGGATTCACTGCTCTCCGGGCATCCAGT
The DNA here is from genome assembly GCF_030688925.1 of Oceanobacter sp. 3_MG-2023. NCBI lineage: Bacteria > Pseudomonadati > Pseudomonadota > Gammaproteobacteria > Oceanospirillales > Oceanospirillaceae > Oceanobacter > Oceanobacter sp. 3_MG-2023. The sequence goes on along the minus strand of NZ_JAUYVX010000007.1, from coordinate 114,423 downwards.
TCAGCGAAGCCATCCAGAGCGGGCATCTCAGGCACAATATCCCGAACCAGAATACGGATATCATCCGCCGGAATGTCGCCATAACGCTCGGACTGCTGAAAATAGAGCGTCTGGCCATTCACATCCAGTATCTCGACCACGACGATAAATGGCTGTTTGAGTACCGCGGCGACCACAGGGTCCAGTAACTGATAGTTACCCGAAAAAATCGGATACTCGGCACCAACGGCCAAATGATCCAGCGCAATACTCGACAGGCTATCGGTTTCACGCTGCACTTCTTTCCAGCGTTGCACCATGTGATAGCTGGTAATCAGCATTGCTGCCAGCACCACAGGAATGGTTGCCACCAGCAGGATTCTGAGACGGATCGACCAGCGTCGAACCGAAATCATGGTTGTTCCCGGTCTCGGAGACGATTGACCATCTCTTGTTCATCCGGCAGCACCAGGTTCAGCGAGCGAGCGACTTGCCCGTTGTAGCGTACATTGAAATACGGGTTATAACCCGGCTCAGGCCAGTGGCCGGAGCGCAACCCTTGCTGAATAATCTCCACCAGACGGCGCACGATGTCATCAATATCACTATAAGTGGTCGCCAATGCTCCGGCACGAATATAAGCACTGGATGGCCCAATCAGTGGCCGGTTCTGGCGGTAGGCGGTAATAAGGATATTCTTGATATTGGCCGCACTGAACAATTCCGGGTCATAGATACCCACCAGCGCCTGATTATCTTGTAACAGGTCGACCAGGGCGCGATTCATGCTGGGATAGTCATTGATAAAATACGCACTGACACCGTGCTCGCGGAGAGCTTGAGGAGAACAGCATAAGGTCTGTAACCGTTCAGGACTGCTTGCCAGTAATCCAAGCGGTACTTTGCGGCCCATAATCTCGTGTGCGAGTGCTACCTGACGCATCAGCGGTGGTTCCAGATACAGCGCACTGGAGAGATAATTGGCATTGATGCTGTCTTCACGTGTGATCAGTGCTGCCACCACCGGCATATCGTCTGGCAACGGCAGCGATGCCACCTGCTGTATCGCCACAGGGCCAACCAGCACGACCACATCAGCGCTGGCAACCGCAGTATTGATAGCCGGGTCCGTTAACAACAACACTGTCGAACGGGCGTCCGAACCGGTCGCCGTTTTTTCTGCCAACTCACTGACCAACCCAACAATCTTGTGAGTAATAAACAGTAATTCCAATGCATTGGCAGTACCACTCAGCCCGATCAACAAGGGGAGAGCCAATAATCTAAGCCATTGCCTGAAAGACCATGCATCCATGCAAGCATCCACTCCTTGTCAGAAATTAAGACCAACCTGTACATTGTACAGATTAGTGGTCGAGTACTGCTGATTCACGTACACCAGACTGCCGTCATCCACCAAATGCTGCAAGTGGAAACCCAGCCAGGGGTTAAAGCGACCAACCCGGTCAAATACCTTCATACTGATCTCGTAACGCCGATAACGGTTTCCGTGACGGCTGTACTTGCTGTTGTAGGCGTCGTACCAGAAATGAGAAGCCGTCAGACTCCAGTTATGCGCTTTATGATGCCAGCTGGCCACCACACTGTCCTGGGCGCTGAGTCTGGTATCCACACGCTGCTGACGCCGCTCGCCTTCTTCGCCCTTGAGTTCAACATTAATATAGGCCGACGACAACCAGATCCAGTCGGTTGGCCGGATGCGCCAGTTAACCTGCAGTTCAGCACCGTCGATATCAATCTGGCTATCCGAGCCGATAGCCAGGCTCCGCAGCTGGATGGAGTCCGCAATCAAATGTGTCATATGCTCCTGGAACAACTTCAGATCGACTTCAATATCAGGGCCTGAAAAACGGCCATAGTAGCCAAGTTCCGTACTGATAATTCGTTCATGATCGAGATCCCGGGACTCCGGCCATTGATGTATAAAAAACGTCCCTTCCGAAATGCCCAGATAATTATCATCCAAGCCACTGATGGTTACATTATAGTTGGGATTTTGCTCCAGCAAATCGGGTGAGCGCACCGCCTCGGAATGAATCAGGCGAATTCCTTGTTGTGGCGCCAACAACAGGTTCAGGCCCACTCGCGGAGAAAAGGCGTCCTTGTTGGCGTCTTCACGCTCGTAGGTCCCCCCCATATTCACAATCAGGCGATCGGATTGACGCCACTCCAGATTACCGAAAAACCGGTAGGTATCGTTATTTACCTTGCCGCCGAAGTAGGTCTCGGAAGTTACTTGGTCGCGGCGCATACTGACACCCAGGACGGTACGCAGTGACCGGTTCCAGCGACGGGTATCCTGAAATTCAATATCAAACCGCTCGTCGGTTATATTGGAGTCGGTATAACCGTTTACCTGCTGTGACAGATTGGAGAGGTCGCCACCCGTGTTAGCCACTATCTCCTGTAAATAGGCCAGGTCAGACTCACTGACATCCAGCGCATAACCCGCAGATGCCGCCAACGCTTCCAGCTGCTCTGCCGACGCCCCGGATGCAACCGCACTGACCACCGGAACACTCACCCCCTGCGAGGCCAGTTGCGGATTATCACGATAAAGATCATAGAGAGCCGGGTCCAGCAAGGCAGTCGGCACCCGCACAAAGGTTTCTTGCGTGCGCCGGTCATGCTGCCAGTAGGCTCGTAATGAGGCGGAGTGGTTGGCATTAAAATCCCGCGACAATTTTGCCATCAGCATGCCCTGACGTGTGTCCTGATCCGGGGCGACCTGATCGTAATCACTTTTGCGAATATCTGTATGACCACTCTTGTAAGCAGCCTGGGTATGCAACTGCCAAGCGCCATCGAAGTTCCGCTGCTGATCAAAATTGATAAAGCCGTGGCGCTTGCTGTCTCGTAACTCATCTGCACCGTTTTCAGCGCCCGCCCCGTCAAAGCCATCGGATGCATTGATCTGTACGGTCAGACGGTTGGCACTGCGCCCCTGCTGCCAGGAATAACTGGCAAAACTGTCGTCTTCACCCTGATTACCATTCCGGTAACGCAGGCGCACACCCAGCGTATCCCCAGGATGTTTGCTGATAATATTGATCACTCCCTGAAATGAGTTCGATCCATAGGTCGCCGAACTCGGACCTCGGGTGACTTCGATACGCTGGATATCTTCCAGCGCAATGGGAATATCATCCCAAACCACCGATGCAATACCCGCCCGGAAGACCGAACGGCCGTCCACCAGCACCTGCAAGCGCCGCATCACACTGGGGCTGGAAGAATGATAGGCAAGGGAGGCATTATTTTCGTCATCCCCATGACCAATAAACATGCCGGGAACAAAACGCATCAATTCCGGCAAGGTGGTGACGTTCCAGGCCTCAATCTGCTCAGCATCGATCACCGTTACACTGGCAGGCACTTCGGCACGGGGTTGGCGCAATCGGGTCGCAGTCAGAACAACCGGAAGATCCTCATCATCCAGACGATATGATTCCGCCAAGCCTGGAATCAGCTCTTCATCAAGATTATTGGCCATCGCCTTGTCTGCGTTACAGAACAAGGAGATAACCATCAGGGTCCAGACTAATACCGCCATAAGTTGTATTTCTTTTTCTCGTTGTTCAAGCTATCAAACCATCGTGCCTGCATCTTTGGTCGATGCCTGCCGTTTTATACTGATGTAGACCTGACAGAACAAGAGCTGCTTGGCTATAATCCGCTCAAATAACTCAACAATCCCAGGAAAATAAAATGAGCTACAACGCCATTTCCGCAGGTAAAGACCTGCCAAACGATGTTTATGTCGTTATTGAAATTCCAGCCAACCACGCCCCGATCAAATACGAAATCGACAAGGACATGGATTGTCTGATGGTCGATCGTTTCATGGCCACACCGATGTTCTACCCAGCCAACTATGGTTACATTTCAAATACACTGGCGGGTGACGGCGATCCTCTGGACGTGCTGGTCATCACACCGTATCCGGTACAACCTGGTTCCGTTATTCGCGCGCGTCCGGTTGCTGTACTTAACATGGAAGACGAAGGTGGCGAAGACGTCAAGTTGCTGGCCGTGCCTCACACAAAACTCAGCAAAATTTATGATGACGTACAGGACGTAAATGACGTTCCTGAACTGCTGCGCAACCAAATCGCCCATTTCTTTGAAAATTACAAGGATCTGGAAGCTGGCAAATGGGTCAAGGTGCGTGACTGGGGTAATGCCGATGAAGCACGTCGCCTGATCATGGAATCTGCCGAAGCCTACAACAACGCCAAATAATCGGCGTCCAAAGGCAGCGCTTTAATGTTCCCCAAAAAGCAGAGCGCTATCGCGTCTCTGCTTTTTTTATGTCGCCGGGTGATGATTCAAGCCGGCTTCTGGCGTAATTCGGCCAGCTCCGCTTCCGCTTTTTCGGCTCGCTGCAAAGCGTCTATCGTCGAGGTTACGTCCTTCTGCACACCGATGTAATACATCAGTTGTTCTTCGTCACTGAATACCGGCGACAAACTCAGTTCATTCCAGAACAGCGAACCATCCTTGCGATAATTCCTTAGCACCACGCGGGCAGAACGCCCTGCCGCCATCGCCTGGCGAATTTCCTCCAGAGCAGGCTGGTCTTTGTCGCCCAACTGCAAAAAACGGCAGTCCTGATAAAGGATTTCATCCGCCTGATAGCCCGTCATACGCTCAAACGCCCTGTTGACGTACACCAGAATATTATCGTCACCTTCCTGCTCGGCAATCACAATGCCATCGTTGGAGACATCAATCGCTTTTTTCAACAGCTCAAGGCTGATCGGCCCTTGAGGATCTGACGCATCAGCAAACATACCCACTCTCCAAGTTATCATTCCGGCAAGTTAAGCAGCCCCTCTGTCCTGGTCAAGTAATTGACAGACTTGGAAGGCGACTTTTACTTTGTAGCAATGTAAGAATAGAATCTGTACACCTTTGTATACCATTGGCAAGTGTGCGGATTTTCTCCACTGGCCCGGTAACCGTCCACCCGAGGTGACAGCCTGATTGTTACCAGATAACGCAAGAGCTCCTAACATGACAGGCAATGGTTCTGACTCCCATGCTGCGTATTATCCAATCCGGATAGTGTCTGCGGAAACAGGCGTGAATGCCATCACCTTGCGCGCCTGGGAACGGCGTTACGGGCTGATTGAACCGAAACGAACCGCCAAGGGCCATCGCCTCTACACCGAGCAAGACATACAACTGATCAAGCAAGTAACCACCTTATTGAATCGTGGTATCCCCATCTCCCAGGCACAGGCCATGCTGGCCAATGGCGACTCCAATAACGATAGTCCCCTGACGGCGACCAAACCCTCTCAATGGCAGCATTACCGGGAGCTGCTGCAACAAGCAACCCAACATTTTGACGACCGCTTGCTGGCCTCCACCTTTGATGAAGTCAGCCAGTTTTTTCCGGTTGAACTGGCCCTGAGATTTCTGTTTGTACCCTTTTATCGTCAACTTAAAGAGAGCAAATCCCAGCCTTTGGGCGACGCCAGACTGTGTTTTTTCAGTTCTTTTCTACAGGCTCGACTGGCCTGGCGACTGTCAGAAAGCGACACCACGGCCGTCACCACACAACCTCGAATCCTGCTGGCCAACTGCACCAGAGACAGCGAAATCAACTTGCTGTTGCTGGGGTTATTGATCCGCCAGCTGGGCCTTGGAGCCACCCGTCTGTCCGGCCTGATGGCGCTGGATCAGATTATTCTGTTACTGAACGAGTGCCGACACTGGCCCGTCGCAGTTCTACAAATAGAAGTAATTCCTTCGACAGAACGTATCCAGCAATTACACACCATTGCCGCAGAAACCGGCTGCCCGCTGTTTGTTACCGGGCAGGCCAGTGAATTTGATGGTCCGCTACGCCAACAAGGGCTGGTCCCGCTTGGTGACGATTACCAAATAGCAGCATTAAACGTACGAGACATAGTGCAAGGAATGACGGCATGAACCAGGCCCCCTATCAGTTATTGACCCGCCACCCGGATTTACTGACTGCCAACACACTGATTCTGACCAGTGAAAGTGAGACCGACCCGGCCTGGCTAGCCATGGTACGCAGTGCCGGATGCCGTGTGCAAACCTGGGACTGGCGCTGCTATCAGGTCATGCTGGCCACCCTCGGAGAAGACAAGGTCACCTTCGCCATCCCCGAAGTTGAACTGCCAGACAATACCGAACGCGTCATTATCGTCTGGCCCAAAGCCAAACAGCTGGCCATCGCCCTGGTACAGATGCTGACCCGGATTCCGGCTCACCGACATCTGCCAGAAGTCTGGCTGGTTGGCTCCAACGACAGCGGCGGCAAAAGCATCAACAATGCGATCAAGCATCTGGCCGATACCATGAAACACGATAGTGCCCGCCGCTGCAGCTTGTGGTCAGCGTTGTTACGGCCCCAACAAGCGTCTTTCAACTGGCTCGCTCTCGCCAAGGCTACCCATTATGACGGCCGGGATTACCTCTCCTTGCCCGGAGTGTTCAGCCAAGGTTCCCTCGACAAGGGCAGCGAATTACTGCTGGCCCAGCTCAAGCCACTGCATGGCAACGTATTGGATCTGGGGTGCGGCTCTGGCCTGCTCGGAATCAGTCAGGCATTACGCAGCACCGACATCAATCTTACGCTGGCAGACACCGATGCCTTCGCCTTGCGCAGCAGTGCCCTGAACGCAGCCCGTATGGGCGTAAAAGCAGATATTGTGGCCAGTGACGGACTGGGCCAGGTCAATGGCTACTTCGATACCATCATCAGCAACCCACCGTTCCACGCCGGCAAGGAAACCGATTATCAGTTTGCCGAACAGCTGTTTGCCAATGCGCGCAAGCAATTACGGGCAGGAGGCAAACTATGGATTGTGGCCAATCGTCATCTACCTTACGAAGAGTGGGCCGCGCGCTGCTTCAGCCAGGTCGAGGAAGTCGCTACCGCCAATGGCTTCAAGATACTGCGCATCAGCCATTAATGTCAGACCAGAGCCAGATGCCAGGGAGATGTTTCATGTTCCGCACCGCACCAGTGGCCAAGATCAAACAGCATCAGTATCTCCCTGGGTCTGGGGTTATTCAGCTGTTGATGCTGCTGCTATTCGGAGCAGCAACGACAGCCCAGGCCAATGACGCCACACTGTCCTACGACCCGGAAAATTATAATCGCTTCCTGCCTCTGACCGCCCTCGACCTGCTCGGTCAACTCCCGACAGCCGGTTTGGGCAAGAACCTTAATCTGGAAGATGACGTACTTCTCTACGGCATGAGCGGCAGCTATCAAAGCCTGTTGATCAATGGCCAGCCATTACTGGGCGACAGTAATGCTCAACGAGTGGCGCTGGAACGTATTCCCGCAGCCATGATCAAGCGTATCGACATCAGTGAAAACAGCCAGGCAGATCAGGACTGGGGAGGCGGTGCCGCCGGGGCCATCAATCTTATTCTCAAAGACCAGTTCAGCCCCGATACTTATCTGGCTGGTATCAGCGGCCCTTACCAGGGTTATCAGCTACTGGCAGATGCCTCACCATCCCCGAACCTGCGCGTCGGGCTCTCCCGCATCCGTCAGGTCAGCCACAGCCAGGGCTCGTTCACCACTGCTGACCTGAATCAGGATTGGTCACAACGGCGTCAGCAACAGGATGACACCTTCCGGCTGTCCCACCAAATGACCTGGTCCACCGCCACTCGCCTGAGCAGTGAACTGATTCTGATGAACAGCGACTATGACCGCCAACACGAGCCACTGCCGTTCACCCTGCGTTACGATGCCACTCACCCAGGTCTGAGTGATACGTCTTACCAGCATAACCGGACAAACCAGCACCTGCGCCTGAATGCCAGTCATCGCCGTGATAGCCTCATCAGCCAAGTGTCATTGGCGGGCGAACAGTTCAAGCAACAACAGCAGCGCGACACCACCAATAACGACGAGAATGCCAGCCGTTATCGACTCCACTGGACACTGGCAGAAACTCGCGATGAACATCGCTGGTCCCTGGGCCTTGGCTATCAGCAACGCAAACAAAACACTTTTTATTCTGGCACCGGCCAGCAACGGCTCAAGTTCAAGGAGAATCGGGCTTCTGCATTTGTGCAGGATGCCTGGCAGGTCACTCCCGGCACTCGGCTGACCCTGGGGTTACGCCTCGAGTCTTATGAGCTCAGCCAGGATAACGCCGGGAGCCAGAATCTGGACCAGCAATCTGAAATCGCCACCGCCAGTTACTGGTTACCCAGTGCAATTCTAAGCCGCCGCCTCGACTATCACCAACAGCTGCAAATCAGCCTTGGTCAAAGTATCCGCCCGGCCCGTGCCAGCGACCGCGTGCCCCATAACCTGGACGACGAAGAGCTGGTATGGATCGGCAATGCCGACCTGGTCGACGAACAAATGACGTCTTATGTGATCCGCTACCAACGCCAGTTCCAGACCGGCGTCCGGGCCGAAGAAGAAGGTGTGGTGCTGTCATTGTTTCAGCGCAGCATCTATCAGCCGATTCATTATCTTTACAGTGCCACCACCTCCGGGCAATTTCAGGTCACTCCGGTCAACAGCGCCGTCCCGGCGGTATTACGTGGCGTCAGCCTGACCATGCGCAAGCCGTTACAACGGGGAGACAATCCGCTGATCATCGAGCTGGGAGTCAATCTGTATGACTCCGACATTCGCGGTAGCGAGGTGATTGAACAACGGCGACGACTGGACCAGACCCCGGATTCAGTGGTCAAAGCCAGTGTCGAGTACTGGTACCTGCGCCATGCCCGTATCGGTGCCTACTGGTGTTATCAGGGCCCGTCGACGCATCTGGCGATTGGCGACAGCAGTGATATCACCGTCCACAATACATCGACCCACAATGCTGGCGGCTATCTGGATTATTCATGGAAAGGAGGCTGGCGGATTGGTGTTTCCATCAATCAGCGCCAGGCCGGCGACTATGACAGTGACTCCCCGGCCTTCCACATGGAAAGCGACAACGAATGGCGCTGGCAATTACAGCTACGCAAAGAAAGCTGAATCACCCCAAAAGATCAAGAGACTGACACCAGAACGGGGCAGCCGAAACAGCCGCTGGCTGATACCGGGCAGCGCGCTGATCACAGCCGCCCCCGGAGTACTGCAGAACTGCTTTAATCTGGCATATTACGGGAGTAGAAAATCTCCAGCATTTCCTTGCGCACCTTGTTTTCGATCACATCCCGTTCAGCGTCACTCAGGCTGAGCGCAGCTTCACCAAACAGATAGTTATCCAGTTCAAAATCCTTCAGCAGCATCTTGGTATGGAAGGTATTTTCCTGATACACATTCACATCGATGGTCTGATAGGCGTTACGGGTATCTTCGGTCAGGTAGTTCTGGATCGAGTTGATATCATGATCAATATAATGCTTGTTGCCATCGACATCGCGGGTAAAACCGCGCACCCGATAATCCACCGTCACAATATCGGAGTCCAGCGCATGAATCAGATAGTTCAAAGCCTTCAGGGGTGAAATCAGCCCACAGGTCGATACATCAATATCCGCCCGGAAAGTACTGATCCCGCCATCCGGATGGCTTTCCGGGTAGGTATGCACGGTCACATGGCTTTTATCGAGGTGTGCCACCACAGAATCTCTCAGCGGCCCCGGCTTCTCTTCCATCAGGTCATCGCTGGGCGGCACTTCATGCTCAGCAATCAGAATGGTTACACTTGCACCCTGGGGTTCATAATCCTGACGAGCCACGTTCAGAATATTGGCACCAATAATATCCACCACATCGCCCAGAATCTGGGTCAGGCGATCGGCGTTATAAAGCTCATCAATGTATTCAATATACTCCTGGCGCTCTTTCTCGGTCTGGGTATAACAAATATCGTAGATATTAAAACTCAAGGACTTGGTCAGGTTGTTGAAGCCGTGCAGGCGCAACTTGTCGTTCAATAGCGTATCCTCATCAACCCCGCCTGATGCGGTGGTGTGGATGTTAAGTAGGTTAACCTTCGGTCTGAATACCTGATATCAGGCTTCAATCACTTCATGACTGTGAGTAATTTCAACCCCAGCCTGTTCGAGCATAATCGATGCTGAACAATATTTTTCTGCCGACAAAGCCACAGCCCGCTCGACACTGCCCGCCTTCAGGTTCTTGCCAGATACCTTGAAGTGTACGTGTATGCGCGTAAAAACCGACGGCACCGTATCGGCCCGCTGCGCTTCAATGGCGGCCACACAATCGGTCACTTGCTGGCGCTGCTTGGTCAAGATACTCATGACATCAAAACTGGTACAACCGCCCAGCCCCAGCAGCAGCATTTCCATTGGCCGGACGCCCATGTTTCTGCCGCCGTGATCTTCTGGTCCATCCATGACAACTGTGTGACCACTGCCAGATTCACCCAGGAACATGGCCCCATCTACCCACTTGATTTCTGCTTTCATCTTATCAACCAGCACAGTTATTGGAGGAAGGCGCGGAGCGTATCATAACCAGCACGCCCGGTTAAATTGTCTCAGTCAGACGTGTCACCCTACTGCCGTATTTTGTCATTTTAACAATAAGATACAATTTAACTGCTCCTGCAGACGTCAGCAGTCCGGCAAAAAGTAGTATCCTCTGCCTTTTGAAAAAATCGATCTAACATATAAATCAACGGCTTACGCGATATTTACCCTATATGACCAATATTAATGATCTGGTTCACGGAACTGAAAACCATACGCTCTGTAATGGTAAAAGCACTAACGCACCGCGTCACAAACTGACATACTGTTTAACTTATTCTGTTCATGAGCAATAATTGCATCAGTACCGGATTGGAAGCCCAACTATGAGCCTGGTAAGACTGCCCCAAAAGGATCCCTACCTGGAAGACTTTTTGTCTCAATGTCACCGACGCCGTTATCCGGCGCGCAGCACTCTGATTTATGCTGGAGAAGAAAGTCATACCTTGTACTATCTGGTTAAAGGTTCCGTCAGCGTCATCATTGAAGACGAAGATGGCCGCGATATGATCATGGCCTACCTGAATCCGGGTGACTTTTTTGGTGAAATGGGCCTGTTTGATGAAGAACACAAAACCCGCACCGCCTGGGTAAAATCCAAAACCGAATGCGAAGTGGCCGAAATCAGCTACAGCAAATTTGAAGAACTGGTCAAACTGAACCCGTCATTACTGTTCCGCCTGTTCCGTCAAATGGCACATCGCCTTGGCCATACCACCCGCAAAGCAGGTGATCTGGTGTTTATGGATGTAACCGGTCGAGTGGCCCGCACCCTGTTGGAACTCAGCAAGGAGCCAGATGCCATGACGCACCCCGATGGTATGCAAATCAAGATTACCCGTCAGGAAATTGGCCGCATCGTTGGCTGTTCCCGTGAGATGGTTGGTCGTGTATTAAAAGACCTTGAAGATGGTGGCCTGGTATCAGTCAAAGGCAAAACCATGGTGGTCTACGGCACCCGCTAGCTGTACATACAATCATTGAGCAGGCTGTGCGCTACGCCAGCCAAAGCTGCGACCAAAAAAAGCATTGCCTGTGGCAATGCTTTTTTGTTTGTAACACGTATCAGGATAACCGGTGTTAGTCAGAAAAACAGCTGACTCAATGCCTCACCCGGATCTTGTGCCCGCATAAAGGCTTCGCCAACCAGAAAACCGTGCACGTTACGCTGACGCATGGCATCCACATCGGCACGCTGCAGAATCCCGCTTTCCGTCACCAGCAAGCGGTTATCGGGTATCGACGCCAATAATCCATAAGTGGTTTCCAGCGTTACTTCAAACGTATGCAGGTTGCGGTTATTGATTCCCAGCAACGGCGTGGTCAACGTCAAGGCTGATTCCAGCTCATCGTGGTCATGCACTTCTACCAGCACATCCATTCCCAGTTCATGAGCCAGGCCTTCCAGATCCTGTAGCTGCATTCTCGACAGCGCCGAGACGATCAGCAGAACACAATCGGCATTCAGCATGCGGGCTTCATAAATCTGATAGGGGTCGACCAGGAAATCCTTGCGGATCACCGGCAGCGAGCAGGCTTGACGCGCCTGCTGCAAAAAATCTTCATGGCCCTGGAAATACTCATGATCTGTCAGCACCGACAAACACGCTGCACCGCCTTGCTCGTAAGATTCGGCAATCGCACCCGGCACAAAATCTTCTCGTATCACGCCCTTGGAGGGTGATGCCTTTTTGATTTCAGCAATCACCGCGGGATCACCCGCATCAATACGGGTACGCATGGCCTGACAGAAGCCTCGCAACTGTTCCGGGTCCTGGTCCTGTGCCTGCGCTTTCAGCTCGACGACCGGCAGCTCACGCTGCCGTTGTCTGACTTCCACCACCTTGGTAGCGAGAATTTTTCGGAGTACGGTTGGTGTTTCGTTATTCACTGCGTTATTCGCCTTTGGTTTCGCCGCCGTCAGGCCGCACCATCTTCGGCCAGACAGACTGAAAAGCTGACCAGCTCTTTCATTTTTTCCAGTGCCAGACCCGAATAAATCGCGTCTTGCGCCATGCTGACACCATCTTTCAGGTTCAACGCCAGACCGGCAACATAAATCGCAGCACCGGCATTCAGCGCCAGCATATCGGCGGCTTTTTGACCGGCTTCGGTTTTACGCTTGCCCAGTGCATCCTGAATCAGTGCCAGGCTTTCCTCGGCGCCATCGACCGTCAGACCACTCAGGCTGCGAGGTTCAATCTCAAGTTCTTCCGGACGGATGATACGTTCCCGCAACTCACCCATATACAGTTCACACGCAAAGGTTGGAGCCGCCAGACTGATCTCATCCAACCCATCGTCTGAATGTACCACCATGACATGGCCCGCGCCCAACCGCTGCATCACTTCTGCCAGCGGCCGTACCAGCTCTTTGCTGTACACACCGATCAACTGGTTCGGGACACTGGCCGGATTGGTCATTGGCCCGAGAATATTAAAAATTGTCCTCATACCCAGCGACTTGCGTACACCAATCGCATGTTTCATGGCACTGTGATGTTGAGGCGCAAACATAAAGCCCACGCCCAGCTCCTCTATGCAACGGGCCACCTGAGTGGCATCCAGCGTCAGCTTGACCCCTGCAGCTTCCAGTAAATCGGCGCTGCCGGATTTTGATGACACTCCGCGATTACCGTGCTTGGCCACTTTGCCGCCGGCCGCCGCTACCACAAAGGATGAAGCCGTCGAGACATTAAACAGGTTCGATCCATCACCACCGGTCCCGACGATATCCACCGCGTGTAACGGATGAATGGTGACGCCATGGGCCAGCTCTCGCATAACCCGGACGGCTCCGACGATTTCATCGATGCTTTCGCCTTTCATTCTCAAGGCAACCAGAAACGCACCGACCTGGGCATCGTCACACTGTCCGGCCATTATCTGTCCCATAACGTCGGTCATCTCGTCCGTCGTCAGGTCATTACGTTCGACAACCCGAGCGAGGGCAGCACGCATTTCCATATCAGTCTCCTGGTCAGTTCAGCCGCATGTGCAAAAAATTGTTGAGCAAGTCATGGCCGTGCTCAGTCAGAATGGATTCAGGATGGAACTGAACCCCTTCAATCGCCAGCTCGCGATGTCGAATCCCCATGATTTCTTCCTGGCTGCCATCGTCATTCTGGGTCCAGGCCGTCACTTCAAGGCAATCCGGCAAGGTGTTTTTATCAATCACCAAAGAATGATAACGGGTCGCCTGATAGGGATTGGTCAGGCCCTTGAATACACCGACATCGCCATGATGAATGGCCGATAATTTACCATGCATGACCTGTCCGGCTCGTACGATGGTGCCGCCAAATACCTGCCCAATCGATTGATGGCCCAAACAAATTCCCAAAATTGGCACCTTGCCGGCAAAGTGCCGGATAGCGGCCATCGACATTCCGGCTTCATTCGGCGTGCAAGGCCCCGGGGAAATAACCAGGTGATCAGGAGCCAGAGCCTCTATTTGCTCCAACGTCACCTCGTCGTTACGAAACACCCGTACTTCTGCGCCCAACTCGGCGAAATATTGCACAATGTTGTACGTAAAAGAATCGTAGTTATCTATCATTACCAGCATGCTGTACTCCAACGGCGCCCGGCATCAGGCCCCTGTCATTCATTCGGTAGGTAGCGACCTGTCTGCAGGTCGTTATTGATCCAGCCCGGCTTCAGCCAGAGCAACGGCACGGAACATGGCGCGACCCTTGTTCAGGGTTTCCTGCCATTCCATTTCCGGCACCGAGTCGGCCACGATCCCGGCTCCCGCCTGAATATTCAGCATGCCGTCCTTGATGACCGCGGTACGAATGGCAATCGCCGTATCCATATTGCCATTCCAGCTCAGATAACCGACCGCACCGCCATACACACCACGCTTGGTGCTTTCCATCTCATCAATGATTTCCATTGCCCGGATTTTGGGCGCACCACTTAAAGTACCGGCCGGATGTACGGCTCTCAGTACATCCATGGCCGTGGTGCCTTCTTTCACTTGCCCGGTGACATTGGAAACGATATGCATCACATGACTGTAGTGCTCCACCACCATCCGGTCGGTCAGCTCTACCTTGCCCGTCTGGGCAACCCGGCCAACGTCATTACGCCCCAGATCGATCAACATCAGGTGTTCGGCGATTTCTTTCGGATCGGCCAGTAATTCCTGCTCCAGCGCCAGATCTTCAGCGGCGTTGTGACCACGCTTGCGTGTACCGGCAATCGGCCGCACCGTGACTTCACCATCTTCCAGCCGGGCCAGAATCTCTGGTGAAGAACCGACCACATGAAAGTCACCCAGATGCATGCAATACATATAGGGTGACGGGTTCAGCGTCCGCAGGGCGCGGTAGATATTGACCGGATCACCGGCAAACGGAATCTGCATCCGCTGGGATATCACGCACTGCATGATATCGCCAGCGAAGATGTAATCCTTGATCGAAGCGACTGCCGCACGGAATTCATCGGCACCAAACATTGAACGAAAATCTTTTTCCTCGACCTCGCGCGGCTGCGCCAACGGCTGGCCTATTTCCCCCTGATAGGGCTGACGCAACTGTTCGCGCAGTTGCTCGATACGCTGTTCAGCCACCGCCAGCGCGTTGGGCTGTTGCGGATCGGCCAGCACGATCAGATGCAAGGTGCCACTGAGGTTGTCGAACACCACCACTTCTTCGGACACCATCAGCAGGATATCCGGGGTATTCAGCTCATCAGCGGGGCAACCTTTTTCCAGCCGGGGTTCGATATAGCGCACGGTATCGTAACCAAAGTAGCCGACCAGCCCACCCTGAAAACGCGGCAAGCCGGGCAAGTCCGGGACCTTGTAGCTTTGCTGTAACTCGCTGATGTATTGCAGCGGGTCACGCACTTCCAGCTCGCTGACCGTGTCACCGTTTTCTTGCCGGATAATCCGATGGCCCGTTACCTTGATAACATGGCGGGCGGGTAATCCGATCATTGAATAACGCCCCCATTTCTCCCCACCCTGTACCGATTCGAACAGGTAGGAATAAGGCCGGTCGGCCAATTTGAGGTAGGTACTGAGAGGGGTATCAATGTCGGCCAACACCTGGCGCGACACAGGGATACGGTTGTAGCCCTGGGCAACCAGAGTTTCAAATTCTTGCGGAGTCATAATAGGAACCTGAGTGTGAGTAAACGCAATAACGGATGCATCCTTTTGTGTGATGCAGGAAATCAGGCGTTTATCACCATCGACGGGCGAGTAGCTGGCCCTGTTGCTGAGGACGATCCAGAGGGTAGAACACCACGGGCTCCCTAGTCGTGATTTAATCGAGCATAGATCATACCAGAAGGCCCACCTCCGGCAAGCCTTACAATGGTTGATTTCAGTTTTTGAGTGGTCGCCAGTCCAGACAAGGCCAACTGCGCAAGGCCGCTGCATCACGTAAACGAGCGTTCGGATTCAACACCACTGGCTGGGCGACTTTTTCCAGCAAGGGTAAATCTGCATGACTGTCGGTATAAAAGGCGGCATCACTGAATTTCAGGCCACGCTCACGCAAAAATGCCCTGGCCAGGCCAACCTTGCCACTGCCGTAACACAAGGGGCGCTGCAAGCCGACGATACGATCATTCACCACCTTGAGGCGATTACTGATCACATGAGTGATACCCAGCGCATCGGCGTAAGCACGGGCAACATAATCATCAGCGCCAGTAATCATAACCAGTTCAACCCCCTGGCGCTGGTAGGCAAATAACAGCGAAGCCGCTTGCGGATAAATATGCAGGTGCCCACGCTCGGCAAAAAATTGCGCCACCCGCTGCTGATATACAGACAAAGCCATCCCGCGAGCACGGGTCTTGTAATAGTTGGACAAGCGCCAGTGTGTTACCCGACCCTTTTTATAGGCACGATACAAGGAAGCCAGCGCCAGCGTCGCCTCGACCAAAGCCCAGCGCTCACGGCGTACTCGCCATTTGATCCAGAGACTGTTTGCGTCTTTGTTAATCAGTGAGTCGTCCAGATCAAAAAAAACGACCTTTACCTTGTATACCTGCATGACACTCCGCCCACGATGCTGTCGCTCAGACTAACACGCATTCAAACCCTGCCCAATGCGAATTCGTCGCGTCCATTCACTGTTGCATCCAAGGCAAAAAGTTCCGCAAAAAAAAACATAAAAATGTTACATCCAGATGATTGACCTTGTGACAAGTTAATGTAGTCTGAAGACATAAGGAAATGACAGAGACACGGCAACAAGAACTGGCAAAAGATGTTTTCCAGTTCGCCAGTGTTAATGGCAACTTATTGTTTTATAAAGGTTTTAAAGACTACCGTTACGTTGAAGGGAGGTAAATATACCGATCCAGGCGCACTCGGCAAGATCCAGAAACCGGTCTGTATACCAATACGGATCTGCCCTTTGGCACGTGCGTAAAGACAACAGCGCCATCGCGATGTTGTCCGCCGGATTTCCCGGCGTAGCCTCATGCTTATTTTAACCAAGGAGCGTTTATGAAAGGTCTGGCAATCAGTTTTCGTGACATCGAACATTCAGACGGTATAGAAGCATCTATCCGAGAGAAAGCCACCAAACTTATCTCCACCTTTGACGACATCACCGGGATTCGTGCGGTTGTCGCCATGCCACATAACCACAGCTATAAAGGCAAGTTGGCTCATGTGTCGCTGGAGGTTGGCTTGCCTGGAGAAACTGTCGCGATCACCCATGACAATCACGACAACTCTGACCACGAAGATATGTATGTTGCTGTCAGGGATGCGTTTGAAAAGGCCCAGCGTAAAATCCGCAAGATTCATGAAAAACGGGTTAATCGTAATCGTCGCACGGCCTCGATTGTTGCTCAGGCAACCTGAACCTTGTCGTTAGAGTAGTCTCCATTAAAACCCTGTTAATAGCTCTGAAAGCCGCTGATACCAGCGGCTTTTTTGTGGCTACCCAACATCCAGCACTGGCCAAGCGCCATGCAAGCCGGTTTCATATCCACACGGTACAATCCAGCCGTACAATCCAGCCGAACAACCCAGACACATAATCCAGGCATAAAAAAGCCACTCCGAAGAGTGGCTGGTATCCATCAGCGCAATCGCGACCGACTTACAGGAAAGAGAAATCCTCTTCGGCCATATCCATCAGACTGGCGGCTCCTGCTGTCATGGTGGCAGCATGCATCCGGGTACGGGGCAGGATGCGGCGGAAGTAAAAGTTTGCCGTGGTCAGTTTGGCCTTGTAGAAGGCCTCTTCACTGGTACCTGCAGCCAGCTTGTCCTGAGCTACCTTGGCCATACGCGCCCAGAAGTAACCCAGCACGATATAACCGGAGTACATCAGATAGTCGACAGCAGCGGCACCTACTTCATCGCGATTTTTCATCGCCCCCATCCCCACTTTCATGGTCAGGTCGCCCCACTCCTTGTTCACTTCCATCAAGGGCTTGATCAGTTTGGACAAGGCTTTATTACCCGACTCCGCCTTGCAGAACTTGTGCACGATCTTGGTGAAGGTGCGCAGGCTCGCCCCTTGCGTCATCAATACTTTACGGCCGAGCAAATCCAGCGCCTGAATACCCGTGGTTCCTTCATAGATAGTCGCAATCCGGGTATCCCGCACCAACTGCTCCATTCCCCATTCCGCAATATACCCATGGCCACCATACACCTGCATACCTAGGTTGGTTGCTTCACAACCGGCTTCGGTCAGGAAGGCCTTGGCAATCGGCGTCAGGAAACTGAGCAGCTCTTCAGCACTTTTACGTTCGGCTTCGGTCTCGGCTTTTTTGACAATGTCGTTTTGCTGCGAGGCAAAATACACCAGTGCCCGGCTCGCTTCGTTGAGGGCTTTCTGCGTCAACAACATACGACGGACATCCGGGTGCACAATAATCGGATCGGCGGCTTTTTCCGGCGCTTTTGCCCCGGTCAGTGAACGCATCGCCAACCGTTCTTTGGCATACGCCAGAGCACCTTGATAAGACGCTTCCATCGCAGAAGAACCTTGCAAGGCAGTACCGATACGGGCGGTGTTCATAAAGGTGAACATGCAGTTCAGGCCTTTGTTCTCCGGCCCAATCAACCAACCTTGGGCACCATCAAAGTTCATGACACAGGTAGAGTTGCCGTGAATGCCCATTTTGTGTTCCAGCGAGCCACATTCAACAGCGTTTTTATCTCCCAGCGTGCCGTCTTCATTCGGCAGTACCTTGGGCACAATAAACAGCGAGATACCCTTGGTACCAGCCGGAGCACCAGGCAAACGGGCCAGCACGATATGGATAATATTGTCTGCCATATCGTGATCACCGGCAGAAATAAAGATCTTGGTGCCGGTAATAGCATAGCTGCCATCCGGGTTTGGCTCTGCCTTGGCTTTCAGAATCCCCAGGTCAGAACCACAATGCGGCTCAGTCAGGCACATGGTGCCGGTCCACTCACCAGAGACCAGACGGGTCAGATAGGTGGCTTTCTGGGCATCGGTACCGTGTTGTTCAATGGTGTTCATGGCACCGTGAGACAAACCGGGGTACATCCCCCAAGACCAGTTGGATGAACCAACCAGCTCGGAAATCACAATCCCCAGTGATTCAGGCAAACCCTGACCACCAAATTCTTCGTCATGGGCCAGAGACGGCCAACCGCCTTCAACAAACTTGGCGTAGGCTTCTTTAAAGCCGGTCGGTGTGGTGACGGTGCCATCTTCGTGACGCTGACAGCCTTCGATATCACCGACACGGTTCAGCGGTGCCAGCTCTTGTTCACAAAAACGAGCGCCTTCAGCAAGGATGGCATCCACCATGTCCGGAGTCGCCACGTCGGCGTAAGCAGGAATATTGGCGTAATGGGACGGCATATCCAGCAGCTCGTCCATAACGAATTTAATTTCACGCAGGGGGGCTTTGTATTCTGGCATTAGGGATACCTCGTCGCCTGACTGGTTTGGGTCGCCTGATGGCGCTCTGTTTATTAGTAGTCGTACCGGCCATCAATCAATGAACCAGTACGCTGTTGCTATTTCGTTGTTCCGTTGTTTCTTGATCGCCCGGTGACCGCGTCATGCGCGTGTGTTGCCGTGGTGTATCACTTGATGTTTTAAAACAACTGTTTGAAACATACGTTTGCTTTATAGCTCTGTCAAGCAAAAACACACAACAATGACTTGTCATCCCGACACTGGCAGCAGGCAAAATCCCACGCCAATACAACAACGGCTATCAACCCAGCATAGGACACAAATTCCACCACCGAGAAGGCACAATACGGATTAGCAACCATTGACCCGATATCACCCTCCAAGCAGGATAGTGGCTGCGTTTTATCAACAATCAGTATTCAATCAATACCCAATCAGAGTCAGGGAAGACGATGGCAGGCAACCCACAGCAGCAGCAACAAAAACAGCAGCAAAACCAGCTACCCAGACAGCGGTCTCTGTCCCGTCAATCAGCCGCCGGGCCGCTGTCGGACTTTCGTTGTGAATGGTGCCAGAGCTCGGTCAGCAAGAGCATCAGTGGTTTTTTGTGTCACCACTGTGAAGAAGTGCTGCGCACCCCCTATCCGGCGTGCAGCCAGTGTGGTGAGTTACTCAATAACAACGAACGCCGCTGCCAGCATTGCCAACAAACGCCACCGGCTTTCGATTACACTCACATTTTTTTACCTTACCAAACACCGGTTAGTCACTGGTTACGCCAGGCCAAAGACCGCCGTCGTTATGAGTGGCTGTTACGCCTGGGTCACTGGATGGCCCATCATCCACCCGCAGCAATTACCCAGGTCGATGCGCTGGTGTACGTACCATCCGATTGGCGCAAGCGTCTCTGGCGCGGCTTTAACCCTGCCCGGATTATTTGTGAACAACTGGCTTCCCGTCATCACAAACCGATATTACACCAGGCGCTACGCCGTCGAGGCAGTACCCCACAACGAGGCCAGCACCGCGCTTCCCGCTTGCAGCAAGCCCGGCAACAGTTCGACAGTGGCCAGCAATCCCTGCACGGCATGCACCTGCTGCTGATTGACGATGTACTCACCACCGGTGCCACGGCCGATGCGGTAGCGACCTTGCTGAAGCAGCAAGGGGCAGCCATTGTTGGCGTCTGGGCTCTGGCGCGAACACCACCCCCCGGAATGACCATGCCGTTAGCATTGCATGGATGTGGCTTGCCAGAGAGTCAGGCATAATCGCCCGTTGAATCCAGACGAGGGCCGATTATGTCTACCACACATCCTTACGCCAACCTGACCCCGGAGCGGGTGATGGATGCCATTGAGTCCGTAGGCTATCTCTGTGACGCCCGGGTATTCCCGCTGAATAGCTATGAAAACCGGGTATACCAGGTCGGCATCGAAGACAGCGAACCACTGATCGCCAAGTTCTATCGCCCCGATCGCTGGAGCCGTGCGGCGATTCTGGAAGAACACGCCTTCATGTTTGATCTGGTCGAAGAAGAAATTCCGGTGGTTGCCCCGATTCAAATCGATGGCGAAAGCCTGTTCTACAGCGAGCCGTTTCTGTTTGCCTTGTTTCCACGTCGTGGTGGTCATGCCCCGGAACTGTCCTCCAATGCCGACCTGGAGTTGCTCGGTCGCTGGCTGGCGCGCTTGCACCAGGTAGGCAGCTGGAAGAACTTTGATCATCGCCCACTGATTCTGGGAGCTGAGGATCTGGCCCAGGCCGCCGACACGGTACTGGCCTCAGGTCATATGCCTCTGGACTACCACGCTGTTTACCAAAGCATCTGGCCGCAACTGGTAGCAAGCCTGGAGCAACAGATGTCTTCCAGGTCGTTCCGTACCATCCGGTTACATGGCGATTTACACCCCGGCAATCTGTTATTACGTAATGAACAGCTGTGGATGGTCGATTTCGATGATTGTTTACAAGGCCCGGCCATGCAGGATATCTGGATGTTGTTGAGCGGCGCCCGTGACGAACAGGTGTCCCAGCTCAATGTGATTCGTAACGGCTACGAGATGTTCCGCCCCTTCCCTTATACGGAACTTTCACTGGTGGAGTGCCTTCGAACCATACGCGTAATGAAACACGCCGCCTGGTTGTGCCAGCGTTGGGATGACCCGGCCTTCCCTATCGCCTTTCCCTGGTTTGACAGCCACCGCTTCTGGTCTGAACACATCCTGACCTTGCGCGAACAGCAGGCCGCGCTGCAACAGGAGCCGTTAGTACTGTTTGCCTGAACTGTTTGCCTGAACTGTTTGCCTGAACCAGCGCCGGGCCAGCCGGGTCTGTTATGGCAGTGATACGCTCACTTATTGTTATCTAACACGTGTTAAGGAATTATTATGACTCGTTTAATGCTACCCACTCTCCTGCTGCCCACGCTGTTCTGCGCGGCAACGGCCGTTCAAGCCGATGGCATGGACACCAGCAAACTGTATCTCGGTGGCAGTCTCTCCTATAACACCATTGATTCTCCGTTCGGCGGTAGCAGTGCCGATGCTGGAGGCCTGCAGGGATTGGTCGGGTATGACATGGGGTCAATCGATGGGGGCATTCACACCAGCATGGAGCTGGGTATCAGCCAGACCGATGACTTTGACAACACCGATGAGAGCATCAGCGGCCTGTGGATTGCGGCGGTTGTGGAAAAAGACCTGCCGGAAATCAATCCGGAGTTATCCCTGATTGGTCGGGTTGGTATTGATGTCGGCGATGACGATGGCATTCTGACCGGCGTCGGAGTGGGTTATCGGCTGAACAGCCAACTGCAAGTACGCGGAGAGTTTGTAAACAAGGATGCTTCCAATCAATACCTGGCCAGCTTGGTGATTCATCTCTGACGCTCAGGTTTCCGCCAAAAAAAACAGCGCCGTGTGAGTACTCACACGGCGCTGTTAAGCAAACGTTATGGATCGTATTGCCAGCAATGACCACGGGGTCATCTGCAAGCGGTGGTTACCTTTGGCCTATACAATCAACGGCGACCAGAACGACGCAAGGCCGATGTTGAATAGTCCCGGGATGAGCGCTCGCCACCAAATACAAACGAACCCTCTTCCTCATTATCCAGTCCCAGTGCCAGATAACGGCCAGAAGTCAGGTCGTACAACACTTCCAGTCCGTACCATGGCACAGTGGCGTTGTAGTACATCACGCCATGCCCTTCTGCTACCCGCCATAACAGGCCACGACCGTCATAATGATCAATCACTGCCGCCTGCCAGGAATCCTCATCGATATAGAACACCCGCTTGGCATAGACATGGCGCATACCGTCTTTCAGCGTCGCTTCCACCTTCCAGACCCGGTGTAATTCGTAACGGGTGACATCCTGGTTGATATGACCGGGCTGAACGATATCGTCATATTTCAGCTGGCCAGACTTCAGCTTGTAGCTGTTATAGGGAATGTACATGTCCTGTTTACCCACCAGCTTCCACTCATAACGGTCAGGCGCACCGTTGTACAAATCGAAGTTGTCCGAGGTACGCATGCCGTCAGACGCGGTTCCGGGGCTGTCGTAGGCGATGGCAGGAGCACGGCGCACCTTGCGCGATCCGGCGTTATAGATCCACGCTTTACGGGGTTCTTTAACCTGATCCAGAGTCTCATGCACCAGCAGCACATTGCCCGCCAAACGCGCCGGTGACAGTACATCCTGCTTGAAGTAGAACAGGACGTTGTCATCCTTGTCGGGATTATAGTCGGTCAGCTTGTCCCTGAAGGTAAACTCTTCCTGAAAGCGTACCAGTGTATAGGCACCGTTTTCCTGTGGTGTCACCTGACCAATGGTACGTTCAACACTGCCACCACGATAACGGACGATATGGTTCCAGATAACTTCCAGACCATTGGACGGTATCGGGAATGGTGTCCCCTGAACGTAATTTTCCAGGCCGTTACCGCCATCCACCAGCTTGGTGGCTGTGGCGTTACGGGCGGTTTCCTGATAAATGCTGTCGCTGTAGGCCGCAGTCCGGTGAGTCGGGTACACCGGCATGCGATAACTATCCGGATATTTCTCGAACATGGCTTGCTGGCCATCCGATATGTGATCGGCATACTGTTTGTAATTACTGCTGTCGATCACAAACAGCGGCTTTTCATCGGTAAAAGGATCGACCAGTTTGCCGCCTTTGGTGTACCCCGCAGGAGGCTGTAACAGCCCTCCTGTCCAGGCTGGAATATCGCCGGATGCGGCCTTGTTGGCTCCCACCGGTGTCAGTTCTTTACCCAGTTTGGCCGCTTCTGCTGCCGGGACGGCTGCTTCAACTGCCAACATCGGCAGTGACAGAATCAAGGCACTGCCCAGTACGCGAATCGTTGATTTGATCATGCTGTATTCCTCGCTTGTTCCGCTGGCTGCCAATTAAAATGAGTAGGCTGCAGACAGGCTGATATTGTCGCGGTCTTTCATGGTGTTGTAATCGCCACCAGAGTAGTTGCTGTAGCTCACGTCAACCGACGTGGTGTTCAGGTATACAAAGCGTAGCCCCAAACCTGTGGTCAGGCGGTTATCAATAAACTGGGCACCCGGCTCCGGGCCATACCCCTTGTCATACGCCAACGAGATAATCGGAGTGATATTCACCCCGGCCAAGGCATTGTTGTAGTCGAACGACATACGGAAGCGCACGCCCCCGGACAACTGGGTCACATAACCATCGTCAGTACAGTTGTCGGTGTTGGCATTCTGGCCGCTGTTGGCTTCGTCCGTCCCTGGAACGGTATCGGCCGTACAGAAGTTGGTATCTCCGGCGGCGCTGTAAACGCCATCGTTGTTACCGATGCCATAGGCACCGGAACGGCCATAACGTGCATCATCGGTATCGGGCAGATCAGGAATAAAGCTCACCCCCACTTCGGCCACCAGCGCCGCCCGATCAGCACCCAGTATCCGGTCCAGGAAGGTGATATAGGTTGCCTGGGCCTGCCACATATCAAACTCGTCGTAACCAATGGCAAACTCACCCGACAGATCCGTTGGATCACCACCGGCTTCCGCCAGTCGTTGTTGATACAAACGGCTATAAGGTGCGGCGTTACCCGCCAACAACAGCTCGAAGGCATTCCACTGCAAAGGCATATCTGGACGATAGCTGACCTCACCGGATATGGAAGCGCCGCCTTCCGTGGCCCTTGCAAAGCTTAACCCCATGACCTGAATGTCTTCCGGGTAGGCGATCTGGTAGAGCGGATAGTTACTCTCGTAGGTGGCATCGGCGTTGTAATAACTGCTGTCGGATTTATTCACCACCACACCATTAATAAACGGCAAGCGGCTGTGAATATTCATGTAGTAAGCACCAAATTCCGTGTCACCCAGCGCTTCGGAATACCAGCGAAAGGCCAGACCGTACTGGCCAGAGTCTTTGGGTTCACCATCTGGCAAGCGTTCGGCCACCGGCGCCACACGCTCAGACAACGGCTGGTTGTCGGCCACTTCCTGATCCCGTGCCGCCAGAATATCCAGCTCGCTGGACGTGCCCGACAAGATCACCGGGCCACAGCCATCAGCGACAAAGTCCGAGCTTGAGAAGAGCGTACCGCAAGGGTCAGTACGGGTTTTTTCCCACTGCAGCTGATAAAAAGCCTCTACCGACAGGTCTGGCGTCAAACCGACTGAGGTATACAGCATATTGACGGGCAGCAAGCCTTCTTTCAGCTCAGCGCCCGGTTTGCGGAAGGCCGAGGCATCCACCGGGTTAATGCTGTTGATACCACCCTGGATAAAGGTGCTCTCACCCCAACTTAATACCTGACGCCCCAGGCGCACCGATACCGGTGTTTCACCGAAATCAAAATCCCCCCAGACGTAGGCATCCAGCAGGTCGTAACCACTACCGGCAGCGTCTTTGGTTTCATCACTGAGGTCTTTGAAATCGGTTGAGTCATTCATGATGGCGTCATCGTAAAACGCCCGCAGCCGAAAGAAGCCACCATAGTTTTCGTAGCTCATTTCGAGGTCGGATGTCCACTTGATCACCCGGGTGTAGACATCACCTTTGCCATAATTCAGCGTACCGTCGTCATAGTTATACGATGAGCCAGATGCACTGTTGCCCGTAGCCGCGCCGTTACCCGGCATGATTTGCTCTGCCCCCGGCTCTTCCAGTCGCCAGGCAATCCCGGCGCTAATGGTGTTGTCCAGACGCATGTCGACCGCGCCCACCGAAAACTCGGTAGCCTGGGCTGAAGTGGCTGCAAGAGCCGAAATGGCCAGAGCCAATGGAAGCTTTTTCATAGCGTGCCCGCCTGTATTCTTATTATTCATAGTCGCCTCGGTTTCTCAGCCTTATTCTGTCACTGCTTCAACAATACCCGCGCCGTCATCGACCAGAGTCGGAGCAGCAGGATCGTCAAACAGGCTCACAATATGGTTGGCGATAACACCAAAGGTCGCCGCCGTTTCTGTCGATGCATCATTGCTATCCGGTACTGCCATGGAGCTATGACTGCTCAACTCATCGGCAAGACGGAAGGCAATCTGTACCGGACTGCTGGCCGACAAATCCGAGGAGGTATCCACCAATGTGGCACCCAGTACATCGATCAGTGGGTCGGTACCCGCCAACGGCGCAGCATCCACCGCATTGGGAATCACGTGATCACCGACGGCTTCGATCAGCGTATAAGGCGTTCCGGTCGCAGTCAGTTGCGCGGCATAGTTAACCGGATCAGACGCATCGACGGTAGCCTGGTACACGTACAACAAGGATTCATAATCTGACCCGCCCTGGGTGAGATTAAAGCTGTCCGGGTCGGTTAGTCCTGCCACAATCGTCGGGCCATAAGCGTCTGAGCTTTCCAGCATCTTCGCCAATCCGCCCCCGGGCACCCCGAACACTGCCGCTTGAATCGGATTCAGCGCGCTGTTGCCAGCTGCGTTAGCCGTCAGGGTGTTGGCGTTATTAATCGCCACGTATTCCGTCCCCACAATGGCACCCAGTGAGATACCGGCAAAATAGATATGGCTGGCATCAAAATCCGGGGCACTGTTTAACACCCCATTGCCGTCGCCATCAATATCCATAAAGGGAATCGAGGCATTCAGGTTAAGCAAGTCCATCACTGCCTGACGGGTGTTATCCCGGGTGGTCTGGAAGCGGACAAAGTTGATATACAAGGAGCCGGAGCTGTTGGCCGAAGCATCGGTGGCGCTGACGGCTGTCGGCGCCACGCCATCTGCGGTCAAGCCAAAGTGGCGCTGACTGTAGGTTTGCGCCGTTACTATCTCGGTGACTTTTTCCAGTAATGCCGTCGTGCCGTCGGTTTGTGCCAGCGCGTACAGGCTGGAAGCGCTGTTGTCACTGTTCTCACTGCCTTCGACAACCGCCAGAGCCGGTACGGCGGCAAATTCAGCCCCCAACAGCGCAGACAAATCGACGGTGTCGGTCGGCATCACACCGTGCAAGGGCAGATCAATCGCGACAGTGGCATAGCAGTTCTGGGCGAACTGGTCGGCCAGCGGCAGAGTATCCAGTCGCTGGGAGTTCAGGCCGTGCTGGTAAATCACCACCGGCCAGCCAGTGGCCGGTTTTTCACAACTGGCGACAGGTTCAACCACCAGTACCGGGGCCGATACCGTGCCTTGGGCAGCAGCAAACGGAAACAGGTCGGTGACGTTTTCTGACGGT
Organism: Oceanobacter sp. 3_MG-2023; assembly: GCF_030688925.1. Taxonomy (NCBI): domain Bacteria; kingdom Pseudomonadati; phylum Pseudomonadota; class Gammaproteobacteria; order Oceanospirillales; family Oceanospirillaceae; genus Oceanobacter; species Oceanobacter sp. 3_MG-2023. Next base: position 87,383 of record NZ_JAUYVX010000007.1, on the reverse strand, counting down.
GCGGTATAAGTCGCAGCGGTAGCGGCATCAGCGCCCAGCGCCAGCTGGATATTACTGATCACTTCCGCATCCGACTGCCATTGGGAGGTGATCACATTGGCGGCGCTCAGCTGTTGCGACAAACAGCTATCATCTGTATCGCTTGTCGGCGTACAGGCATAACCACTGGTTGGGTCTTCGCCACTGTAAGCACCATCCGGCGCGCTGTGATAATAAGGTAATTCGATACGACCACTACGGAAAGTCGCCTGCAAGCCGTCGGCCAGCAACGCAGAAGGTACTGAAGCGCTGCTGCTGAAATCGGTTTTGCGGGGGGCCGGGGCCGGTAAGGTCGATAACAGCGCATTCCCCTGAATCAGGGCCGTCGCTGCTTCGGTGTCGCCACTGGTCATCATGGTGACAGTGGCCATTTGGGTTGTGGCATCATCGTCGGTGGTATTCAGGTAATGCTGCACCAACGCCGGAATATCCTTGTTACTCAAGGCGCTGTTGGCATTGCCCGGTGCGGCCATCGCGTTCATCACCGACGTTGAACCACCGGTAGTGAAGGTATAGGCCAGAGCGACATTCACGTCGTTACGTTGCAATACGCTACCGACAAAACCCTCTGCCAGCTGCTGCCAGCCTTCAATCGCGACTTTGGCGGAGGCCAGCTCATCAACGTAGGCATCCAGATCCGGGTCAGACAAATATTTGTATTGCGTCGAGGCATCAATCTGGTTGTCGTTGGCACCCAACAGGCTGTCGAGCACAACCACCAGATAACGGGTACTTTCGAGCAGCGGTTCTTCGGGGCTGATACGCAGCACGTTGTTATTCAGGCTGCCATCGGTATAACTCACCACCTCGGCACGAATGGCCGGGATATCCTGATACAAATACGGCGAACTACTGACCAGGCTGCCCAGTTTGGGGCCACCGTCGTAGTTCAGTGGTACCAGATAAACCGAACCGCTCGGTACCTCGGTCGATAATTCACCATCAAAAGCGATATCAAACGGAGCCGTTGCCGAGAATCCATCCAGATCGTTAATGGCATCATAGACCGGGTTGTAGTCTGGATTGATGCTGCCTGTCGCCGTCAGCGGCTCAATGTCTTTACCCGCTTCATAATACAGCGTGCCATCGGCATCGGTGGCATCAACAGCCGAACCATCATCATTGGTTGGGTAGGTCTGGAACAGAAAATCGATATTCAGCGGCAGTTCTGACGTCGCCGGATTAAACACCGGAGAAACAAAGGCATCCAGACTGTCACCGCTACCGGCCTGCACCGGTGTTTGATCAACGTCACTGTTACCATCCACACTGCTGATGTTGCAGCCAACCAAGCCTGCGGTTGCTGCCGCCATGGCCAGACTGAGAATCGTCTTGTTAACCATATTACTACCTGTCGTTTTATTGTTATTAGTGCTGTGACCCAGCAAGGAAACATCCTCTGTCACAGCGATGTCACAACTGTAAGAGGAATATAATCTGCCCAAGCAACCACACTCATCCCTCCAAAGTATGATTCCGCTGAGAATGCCCATTCCTTTTGTAATTATATGTAACAAAAGTAATGCGATCTGACGACACAAATGATCATCAAGGATCATCAGCAGTATCTACAAGCGTAGACAAAGAACCTTGATTCGGGAAAAAATCTGCTGGATTTCGGCCGTCATCCGACGCTAAAACCGCGCTCCGTAACCACACACCCCCTGCAACACCGCCGGCAACACCATGCACGGAACACAAATACGGCCGATTCCTCACAGGTGTCGTATAGTAATAATACGACCGACGGCAGGAAATAATCGCATTATGAGCAGCTACGAACTGATTCACCCGAAAACTCACCTGCGTGTTTTATCGCGCTACGAAATTCAACAGCTACGCGATGTCAGCAGCCAGGAGCACGATCTGGTACGCCGTTGTTGCTACGCCGTCCTGAATGCTGGCAGCCAGAGTGACAGCTATATTGATATGGAAGCGGCCTATCAGCCGTTCGATATTCATTTTGAACAGGAAGATCGTGGGCTGGTATTACGACTGGTCAACCCGCCTCCCAGTGCCTTTGTCGACAACGACATTATCCGCGGTGTGCGGGAGCAACTGTTTTCGGTCTTGCGCGATGTCCTCTATGCGCAAGATTCCATTATCAAGCCCCAGCGCTTTGATCTGAACGACAGCGATGGCATCACCAATGCGATTTTTCACTTGCTGCGAAATGCCGATGTACTCTGCGCCGACCGGCTGCCCAACCTGGTGGTGTGCTGGGGGGGACACTCCATTCCCCGCAATGAATACAAATACTGCAAGGAAGTTGGTTATCACCTCGGCCTGCGAGGCCTCGACATCGGTACCGGCTGTGGCCCGGGCGCCATGAAAGGCCCGATGAAGGGTGCCACCATCGGCCATGCCAAGCAGCACAATCGCGACGGTCGTTATATCGGCATTACCGAGCCTGGTATTATCGCCACCGAAGCGCCCAACCCCATTGTTAATGAACTGGTCATTTTGCCGGATATTGAAAAACGTCTGGAAGCTTTTGTGCGCATGGCGCACGGCATTGTTATTTTCCCTGGCGGGCCAGGCACGGCAGAAGAATTGCTGTATTTGCTGGGCATTCTGACGCACCCGAAGAACATCACACTGCCCTTCCCCGTTATCATCACCGGGCCAGAAGAAAGTGGTGACTACCTGCGTGCCATTGACCGTTTTATCGGTACCACTCTGGGGGCACCGGCCCAGGCCCGTTACCAGTTGATCATTAATGACGCCCAAGCGGTTGCCCAGGCCATGAAGACAGGGATTCACAGTGTCCAGCTCTGGCGCCAGCAACAAAAGGATGCCTATTTTTTTAACTGGTCCTTGCACATCCCGGCCGAATTCCAACACCCGTTCGACCCCACTCATAAGGCCATGTCTGCTCTGAATCTGTCCTTCGATGCACCGGGGCACCAATTGGCCGCGGATTTACGCCGTGCCTTTTCTGGTATTGTCGCCGGCAATGTTAAGGCCGCTGGCATTCAACGGGTACAGGAGCATGGCCCGTATCAGTTACAGGGTGACCCGAAAATCATGGAAGAAATGAACGCCTTGCTGGCTCATATGGTCGCGAGTGGACGTATGAAGATGACCGGGGAATATACCCCGTGTTATGAAATTACAACCGCTGACGATGCTGTGCAGAACGACCGTTAGGCCATCCTGCACACACGCTCAGTCAATAGAGGTTCAATACTTCAGTGATACCAGTAGGGCCGTACAGCTCCACTTCTTTATGCACCACATTCATAGGAGTGATTACCGCATCCCGTCCCAGCTTGTAGCTTTGCTCGTCGACAATGGCCTTATACGCCTTGTTCAACGTCAGGGCCCTGTCACGACTTGGCATCAGCAGATAGCTGACATCGGTTTTCAAACGCTCGAACGCTTCTGGTTTTTTGCTGCCATCCGAATGGAAGAACTTGTTGAGCACCTCGTCGTTGGTGCGGAATTCATTCCCCGTTGGATTGTGCTCCAGATAAAAAGCGTACTCTCCCTGACCGTCTTCACGGACATGATCCTTAACGCCTTCAAAGCCTTTTTCCATCCAATGGTACCAGCCATTCTGGAATGAATGCCCGGAATCCAGTTTGCGCGTAAAGGCGAAAGTTGAGTCATTGGTCGCCCCAATACCGGAGTGGCAGCCAACACAGAAGTAGTTTTCTTCGTAACTTTGTGGTCTTAGGTCACCGGCCTTGTCTTCAATAAATCCTTGATACACCCAGCCCAGAGGAACAATCAGGCCTTCTTCCATATTACCAATAACCGTTTTGGTACGTTCCGGGAAGTCGTAGCGTTCTTTCTCTTCTTTTTCCACATAGCGCTGCAAATTAAAATAAGTGCGCCAGCTGGCTTTACGGCCATATCGAAGCTCTTTCATCCGTGGAGCAATACTGGTTTTACCCTGATCATCCACATCGATATAACGCACGGTATGTACAAACTCTGTTCCTTCTGGATATAAACGTGCCGCCAAATGCACCTGTTTATTTTCCAGCTGTTTTTTGGCCTGACCCACATAGCTCATATAGATTTTGTCAAGTGGGGCCCATTCATAACGAATTAGATGGCTTTTACCAAGCTTTCCATCTTTATTCAGATCAACGCCATAGCGATTTTCATCCACTTCAGGGATAACCACATCCTGCTGCTTCATCAGGCTTTCCACAATGGCCAGGTTGATTATGTAGGTTTCCTGATCATATTCCCCCGGCTTGAGTTCACGAAACGCTTCAGGCAAGCGAATCAACACGTCGTCCGTTGAACCGTTGGTTGGCATAAAGGTACCCAGAAACGGATAGTAAGCAAATACACGCCAGCCTGTCGGGTTGCCAGAAGGGTCATGATCAAATCCCTGATTATCGAAATCGAACCAGACATCCGGGATATAGCCATCCCATTGACCGTTTTTGTTGCGATCCCATTCTGCAGGGACATTCTTCAATTTCTCTGCCAGATAAATCTCACCATGACGACTGGCGTAGTTATCCTCTCGTACATAGCTCAGGATATCTTCATCACTGATATTTTGAATAGCTTGGGTACGATCTTTAAAGACATTCATCCAAGGGTTATTAACCCCGGGTTCGGGCATGTTATAGGCCACCTGAACATCAATATCACTAAAATAATTAGGTTCTTTGCTCTCGGTATGACAGGCATAACAAGGGTTATAAGATCCACTGTCATCTACCGGGTCGGTATAACACTGAGGTAGTAAATAAGGAGTCTTGTTATCAAGGCGATCCGCGGTCAGGTAATCACTCACCTGCTTTTTTACAAGACTGCTATTTGACGAGGTTTCAGCAACGACATCAAACGCTAGTAATCCAGCAACCATAGAACCGGACGTTAACAACAAATGGAAAATTCTCACAACAACCTCACAAACGGAAAAAGGGCGGGTCTCCCCGCCCTTATAAACTCATACTGATATTATTACTCAGCGATACCAGGGAAAGGACCAACATAACCGGTATAAGCCATGTCTTCACCAGCACCTGTGTCCATATCGCGATCAGACTCACCATATGGATGCTGAATAACCGACATCAGATAAGCCCAGCCATTGATGTTCGGGTACCAGTAAGGAGACGTGGTTTCTGCACCGTAAGGCGTAGTCTGGATACGAGTCAGTGATTCATCATCAAACTCATAAGACCAGATCACATCATTCTGGTGACCAGAACCCGTGTCTTCACCGATAATCAGCTTGTCGTAGCCAGACATGTACGTCACGTTGTCCGGGTTGGCGATGCCATCAATATGACAAGAGTTGTTATCTGCGAAACCAGTCACTTGCTCTGACTCAGAAACAGGAACACCTTCTACCAGTGAGTACATAGAGTTGGCAACGTAGTCAGAGCCGATGTCTGTATCTGCTGCTACATCCAGCTGATAGACGATGCCACAATCATTGCTTTCAGCCAGCTGAATGTCACCGCTGCTATCGCTCATGCCACTACCAACACTGGACATGCCAACGTACAACTTGCTACGAGTTGGATCGAACGTAACGCCTTCTTCTTTCTTGAATTCGATGGAAGCACCTTTTATCGCAGCATAACGACGGGTTTCCATACGAGAGGCCTGAGTTTCCATACCTTCGATCACTTTCAAACACTCAGCACCACCGCTAGCAGTATCCACGTAAGTGAAGCCGTCAGTTGCGCAAGCACCATCCGTGACATCTTCGCTGTCAAACAGGTCAGTGAAGGTCAGCTGTTCTTGTGTATCAGTACCAACAACATAAGGTTTCACATCATCATCAGATGCGTGGCCCAAGTCGATCCAGCTGATGTCTGCCGTTCCGCCATTATCAGCAGAAGTCTGTGTCCACTTGGCGGCGTACAAAGTACCAGCGGTCAGATCACCAGCGGTATCCGCAACAAACATATAGAAGCCAACGTTGGTGCCGTCATCTGTCATATAAGTTGTTTTGGAATCTGGCATTACATAAGCCAGCTCAAATGCCAGACGACCCATGGCGTAATGCTTGGTCAGATCGGTAGATGCATCTTCAGAGACTTCGATTTCGATATTCCAGCCGTAAAAGTACGGGTTCCAGGAAGCTTCGTCCTCGTAGTAGGACAGCATGCTACGTTGGCCGCTATCCGGGTTACGGGCATTCGGTTCATATTCTTCAGAGGCCAAGTGAGTGGTCCATGGAGTAACAGAAGCTGCACAATGTACCCAACCACCGTTCACACCAGACTGATCAATCTGCTTCATACTTTTAACAGACAGAGCGCCAGTATCGTCATCCTGATTCAGTTCCATCAGGAACATGGCTCCAGGAGTAGATTCCATTTGAGAAACAGAGAACAACTTGTCACCGATAGGCAACAGTGACGTGTGTTCGTTGCTGTTGGTGACGTTGATGCTACCGTCAGTGCTTTGCAGCACAGTGCCGGATTCATTAATCAGCTGTCCAAAAGTCACACCATTATAATCGGTACCGGAGCGTGCCAGCGTGTTAAAAGAGCCACCAAAGGTGCCTTCTCCAACAGTGGCTGTAGCAGCGAAAATAGCGCGCTTGTCAGCATCGGTTGCAGGTGCATCAACACCTTCAAACGTCAGCTCAGTGCCGTAGGTTGCGGTAGTATGATCGGCTACGGTCAGATCGGTGCCATCAACACCATCGGTACCGTCAACACCGTCAACACCGTCGGTACCGTCAACACCATTGGTACCGTCAACACCATCAGTGCCGTCATCACCATCTGAACCGCAAGCAGACAAGCCAGTAGCCAAAACGGCCATCAGCAATGCTTGTAGCAGTGCATTTTTCTTTAGTTCCATAACGCTCTCTCTCATCTTTTATATGGATGTTTAGTGCGGCACAGGCTAGCTTCGAAAAATGACAAATTAAGTGAGATTTCATGTCAAAAAAAAGACATTATTGTGACGGTCGTTAGCAGGTACCTGCTGACGAAAGTGGATGGACTCATGTGGCAGTGGACGCGGAACAGGCAAATGCCCCCGGATCTGATTTACCTCTCAGAGCAACACAGTGGCGAGAGGACTTGATCGGATCAACGATACTGTAGAAGCCAGAGAAGAGTAAAGAAATAAACAACGGGTGTCAGTTTTGTCAACATATGTCAAACACAAAATAACCGGCGTTGCGAACACGCAAAGCCGGTTATTCGGTCACATAAGCGTGATCAATCCACTTCTTTCGCCGCAATACGGGCTGCCCACTCAATCGGGCCAGTCATGTGAACAGATTCACCTTTGGTATCCACGGCAACTGTCACCGGCATATCCACCACGTCGAACTCATAGATAGCTTCCATACCCAGGTCATCAAATGCCAGTACCTTGGCCGCACGAATCGCCTGGGATACCAGATAAGCAGCACCACCTACGGCCATGAGGTACACCGCTTCGTTGTCCTTGATGGCCTCAATCGCCAGAGGGCCACGCTCGGATTTACCAATCATGCCCAGCAGTCCGGTTTCTTCAAGAATGGTGCGGGTAAACTTGTCCATACGGGTTGCGGTAGTCGGGCCAGCCGGGCCAACCACTTCTTCACGTACCGGGTCGACCGGACCCACGTAATAAATAAAGCGGCCTTTCAGATCCACTGGCAGCTCTTCACCACGGGCCAGCATTTCCACCATACGTTTGTGGGCCGCGTCACGGCCAGTCAGCATCTTGCCGGACAAGAGTACGGTTTCGCCGGTTTTCCAGTCTTTTACGTCTTCTGGTGTCACTGTGTTCAGATCCACACGACGTACGCTGTCACCCACTTCCCAGCTGATTTCTGGCCAGTCTTCCAGCTTCGGTACCGGCAGTACTGCCGGGCCAGAGCCATCCAGCTCAAAATGCGTGTGACGCGTTGCTGCGCAGTTAGGAATAATGGCAACCGGCTTGTTGGCTGCGTGTGTCGGATAATCTGCCACTTTCACATCCAGAACCGTGGTCAGACCACCCAGCCCCTGGGCACCAATCCCCAGCTTGTTGACCTTTTCGTACAATTCCAGACGTAGTTCTTCGGCACGATTGCTGGCACCACGCGCTTGCAGCTCCTGGATATTGACCGGCTCCAGCAGCGATTCCTTGGCGATTTCCATGGCTTTTTCTGCTGTGCCACCAATACCAATTCCCAACATGCCTGGCGGACACCAGCCAGCGCCCATGGTCGGGATTTGCTTCAGTACCCACTCCACCACATCGTCAGACGGGTTCAGCATGGCAAACTTGGACTTGGCCTCAGAACCACCGCCTTTGGCTGCCACGTGCACGTCAACGGTATTACCGGGTACCAGCTTCATGTGAATCACGGCAGGCGTATTGTCTTTGGTGTTGGTCCGCTTGCCGTCCGGGTCCGCCAGCACGGAAGCGCGCAGGACGTTGTCCGGGTTCAGGTAAGCACGGCGCACACCTTCGTTACACATGTCTTCTACCGACATGTCGCTTTCAAATCTGACGTCCATACCAATGGTCAGGAAAACGGTGACGATACCAGTGTCCTGACAGATCGGGCGCTTGCCCATGGCACACATACGAGAGTTGATCAGAATCTGGGCCATGGCGTCTTTGGCGGCCTTGGACTCTTCACGCTCGTACGCGGCGTGAACCGCATCGATAAAGTCTTTTGGGTGGTAGTAGGAAATGTACTGCAACGCATCAGCGACGCTTTGGATCAGGTCTTCTTGCTTGATCACTGTCATGGTGGGTTCTCTCTCTGTGCTCTCTCACGGGTGCCCTGGCTCCGTCTTGCGACAAAACGCTCAGCAGTGCAATGCGCCAGACCGATGCTGGCGCGAACGGTGGCCGATTGTACCCGAAGGAACAAGCGGCTCAAATGCGCTAGACAACGCCTTTAGTCACATATCACTTCGTGGCGGCGGGCGCGTGTAACGTGGTGATACGTAACTCGACCTGACGTAATTGCTTACGCAGGCTGTCGATTTCCTGCTGACGACTGGCCAGCGATGTTTTCAGACTGGCGACATTCCGGCTCGCCATTTGTACGGCCTCGCTGTTCTGGGCGATACGCAGCTCGGATTCCGGCAAGGATAGCAGCCCCGCTTCGTTGGCCGAGACTCGCTCAGACAAGGCACTGCTCGCCAGTTGCTGCTGTTCCAGCAGCGTTTGTTGTTCTGTCAGGCTGGTCTCTATCCTTGACTGGAGCGCCTTCAGCGACGCAATGCTTGCAGCAATGGCCTTTTCATTACTGGCAATCAGGCCTTTGTTGCGCTTGTTGGCCACATCCCACAATTTGCGAATTTCGGAATCGTGTTCTTTTAACAACACCTTCAGCGCATCCAGCGACAAACTGGCGTTTTCACCAGTAGCAGATAATCGCTCGTTCAGCAGCTTCAGATTGCTCGACTGCTCCTCGATAATCTGTCGGGCTTCCAGCAGTTCATATTGCTGTGCCTGCAGCATTTTAAAAAGGTAGGCACCACCCCCAAGGGCAGCCAGCGCCAGCAACACAGCGACCACCGCCAAGCCGGAGGAGCCACTGGGTTTACTGTCAGCTTTGGCCGGTGATGTACGGCGCGGTTTGGTTTGCCGCTGACGCATTTCGATATCGTCTTGCGATGGTTTGATATCAGGAATAAGCGGTTCTTTAACGTTGTCCATAAGGATTTCCGCAATTGGAGATCAAAAAATAAATGGCCCGCAGTATACAAACATTAGCGCTGAAATACTGATGGGACTGGAATTTTTCCTCCGCGTTGCCGCCCGGGCGGCCAGCTCACCACCACGCCAGCAGCCACGACCACAGCCGGAGCAACAGACCCCAAGCAACAGCACGAAGGACGGCGACAGGCGGTACGACAACATAAACTCACCATCATTCATGGCAACCATGCTCGATAGATATTCACTATCAGTAACACATAGCCCCTCTGCCCGCGCCGGTGTTATCATGCTGCGACTTCGGAAGGCGGGATGGAGCCGTTGAATTATTTTTATAAAGCCCCATCTACCCCTGAATGCAACCACCCAGCCTGATAATGGAGAACGCTCATGGCTTTCGAACTGCCTGCTCTGCCATACGAAAAAACTGCTCTGGAACCTCACATTTCCGCAGAAACCCTCGAGTTCCACCACGGTAAACACCACAACACCTACGTCACCAAACTGAACGGCCTGATTGGTGGTACCGAATTTGAAGGTAAAACCCTGGAAGAGATCATCAAGTCTTCCTCCGGTGGCGTATTCAACAACGCCGCTCAAATCTGGAACCACACCTTCTACTGGAACAGCCTGGCACCTAATGCCGGTGGTGCTCCAACAGGTGCAATTGCAGATGCAATCAACGCTGCCTTTGGTTCTTTCGAAGAGTTTCAAGCCAAGTTCAACGACATGGCTGTCAACAACTTCGGCTCCAGCTGGACCTGGCTGGTGAAAAAAGCAGACGGCACTCTGGACATCGTCAACACTTCCAACGCCGCTACACCAATCACAGAAGAAGGCCTGACGCCTCTGCTGACGGTTGATCTGTGGGAACACGCCTACTACATCGACTATCGCAACGTACGCCCGGATTACCTGAAAGGTTTCTGGGCTCTGGTGAACTGGGAATTTGCGAACGCTAACTTCGCTGCCTGATCACCACGCCAATAAAAAAAGGAGCTTCGGCTCCTTTTTTTATGTCAACACGTTACTGACACAGGCATACCATCAGCGACCAGCCACTACGCTGACGTCCTGGCGTTGTTTGTTTTCTATCACGCTGCCGGAGTTTCCATGCAACTGTTACTCGCCTCTTCATCCCCCTACCGACGCCAACAGCTGGCCCAGCTGGGCCTGCCGTTTGACTGGGCCAGTCCAGATATTGACGAAACCCCATACCCTGATGAAAGCGTTGATGCCTGTGTGCAGCGGCTCTCCGAACAAAAAGCACGGGCACTGGCAGCACAATACCCGCAACACTGGATCATCGGCAGCGACCAGGCCTGTTCTCTCAATGGCGAAGTGGTCAGCAAACCGGGGAATCATGAGCAAGCCCGGCAACAACTGTTGGCCAGTTCAGGCCAGCGTATTTGTTTTTCGACCGGTGTGGCCTTGTGGCGTGCCGGTGAAATCACCAGCGCAGTCGAGCATGTTGAGGTGCAGTTCCGGCCATTGTCTGCGGAAGAGATTGAGGATTATCTGATGCTTGAACAGCCGTACGATTGTGCTGGCAGTTTCAAGGTTGAAGGCTTGGGTATCCATTTGTTTGATGCCTTGCACGGGCGCGATATCAACAGCCTGATCGGACTGCCGTTGATTCGCTTGTGTGACCTGATGCGTGCGGCCGGGCTGAATCCTCTGGGTCTGGCTGCCCATTACCGCAAGACGACTCGTTTGGCATAACAGCAAGCGACATCAACAAACAGCATCAGCGGCAACAAGAATAACGGCAAGCCGTTCCCCGGCACGGGGAACGCTCTATCAACAATTATCGACTAATGGTTGTTTGGCTAACGGTTGTTAAGGACGTCCATCAAACAAACGTTCAAGCGAGGCATCAATATCATCACTACCCAGTTGATCGGATAACTCAAACTCCCAGATACCATTGTACTTCTCACGGGTCACGTCACGGGATGTCTCGGCACTGTTCACAATGGTCGGACGCAGGAACACCATCAAGTTACTTTTGACATGCTCACTGCTGGATGAACGGAACAGCCAGCCCAGTACCGGAATATCCCCGAGCAGCGGCACCTTGCTGGTGCTTTCGACGATATCATCACGAATCAGTCCCCCCAGTACGATTGTTTCTTCGTTACCGGTCAGAATCATGGTTTTGATCGAACGCTTGTTGGTAATCAAATCGGCGCTGCCCGAAACGGTCGTGGTTGATACCGACTCTGCGGTGGCTTCCACTTCCAGACGAATGGCAGTGCCATCATGAATATGTGGTTTTACCTTCAGCGTCACACCAATATCTTCGCGGGTGATGGTGGTAAAAGGGTTGGAATTACTGCTGGATGATGTCGAGCCGGTAATAAAGGGCACGTTCTGGCCAACAATGATTTCCGCTTCCTGATTGTCCATGGTCATGATGCTCGGCGTCGACAGCAGATTGGTATTGCTGTCGCTTTGCAGCGCCTGCAGAATCAGGCCAAAGTCCAGCAAGCCATTGTCCTCGCTGTAAGCCCCCAGGGTCAGACCACTGCTGACGGCGCTGGTGTAGGTCTCCGACGCAATGCTGGTGGCAATGGTACTGAGCGACGGCCCGGCATTGCTGAAGTTGGTCATCGCGACCGGGTTATCCAAATCGCCGGATATCCATTGCACCCCCATTGCATCACTGACGTCACCAGTGACTTCCACAATTGCAGACTCAATCAGCACCTGGGCACGGCGCACATCCAGCGATGCCACCAGCTCCTGGATTTCTTTCATCAATGATGGCTCTGCACGTACGACCAGCGCGTTCAGCTCTTCATCCGCATGGATACCCACCGTACCTTTCACCTGTTCGGCGTCTTTATCGCTACTGGTGGCTTCGCTCATCAGGTTTTTCAACAAATCAGCCAACTTGGTGGCATCTGCATATTGCAGGCGAATCACCTGGGCCGTACCACTGAAATACGACGGCTGGTCGAGCTGTTCAATTAATACCCGAATACGGTCACGGGCGGTTTTTTCACCTTTGATAATCAACCGGTTACTGCGCTCATCGGCCACAACACGGATGGTGCCTGCGGTGTTATCGCTTTCTCCGTTACCTTGCACCACCTTGGATGGGTCCAGGCTTTGCAACATGGTAACAACATTCCCCACCCAGGCCTCTTTCAGCTGCACCACTTCCAGCTCATCGTTGCCGGATTTATCAAGCCGGTCGATGATCTGCTCGATACGACGAATATTCATGGCATGGTCGGAAATAATCAGCGCATTGGCAGACTTTACCCCGGCGAGATGGCCGTATTTGGCCACCAGCGGACGCAAGATAGGCACCAGATCCAGAGCCGGGGTATTCTTGATCATGATCACCTTGGTGAGCATTTCCTGGCTGTCGTTGGTTGATTGCGTATTCAGGTCACGGCCAACCTGCTTGACCTCGTTTTGCTGCACAATCAGCACCACGTCTCCTGCCGGAACCGCGGCATAACCGTGTACCTGCAGCACGGAAAGAAACAGTTCATACACCCCGGTAGAATCCAGTGCTTCACTGGTCAGGACGTTGACCTTGCCTTTGACACGCGGGTCAACCACAAAGCTTTTGCCGGAAATGTCCGCCACCTGGCTGATAAAAGCACCGATATCGGCTTCTTTCAGATTGATCTGCCAGCTTTCCTGGGCACTGACCGTAAAGCTCAGCGAGACCAGGACAGCCACTACCCAATGTTTAAACACACCCATATCTTTAATTCAGCCTGTGGTTAACGGTAAAACGATCATTGCCGCGTTGTACTTCGATACGCACACTTTCAGTATTCTGCAAGTCAGCCAACAGACTCTGGTCACTGGCCGGATCGCCCAGTGACTGGCCATTAATGGACAACAGCAAATCTCCGGGTCGGAGTTTGAACTGCATCAGGGGCGAGCCGGGTTGTACCCGATACCCCTGACCACTCCCTTGTGCTGCCAGCCCCATACGACCCAGTGCTTCCAGCGGATCATCCTCCAGCTCGGACGTTGCCAGGTCGACCAGTTCGGTGGCATTACGGACCTTACTGAAGCGTTCTTTCAACGAGCTGGCGCCGGACCTTGATTTGGCCTCCGGCACCGCCCGCACATCGGACCCCCGACTGGTGTGCTCTTCAAACTTGAGCGTTTCGAGCTTGCCAGCGGTGTCCAGAATGACCTTGTCGGGGTACACCCCGGCCAGGCGGGTGCGGCCCTGTACCGTATCACCCATACGATAAAATTCGCCGGAACGACCGGCAGCCGAGATAATCGCACTGGATAACTCTTCCCGAGAGGACTGATTGATCCCCATCAAGGTTAACTTCAAGCGGGTATCCGGTGCTTCCACCGCTTTTTGTACGACTCGGGGGGCAACTGCCGTTGCCTCGCCAAACAGATGGTAAGCCGCCGTTCCGCGCACCTGCCCATCGTCACTGTCAGTACTTGCCTGAGCCGGCGCTTTCAACACTAACGGCGTCGGGGCGATAACCATCCAGGCCAACTGTGCACTCTGCCAGCTCAATAAAACCGTCAGCACCAGCTTGCCCGTCAGTAATGTCCACTTTTGCCATAACAGCGGCTCTACCACATTCTTTTCCAAATCGACTGCTCCGAATCGGCGCCAAGGTTATAGAATCTTTCGCGACACTTCAAAAATCACGGTGTCTACTTCGGCTTTGTCCGGCCAGGTTTGCCCCAATACATCAATCATCCGGCGTCGTACTGCCACCCCCGCCCAGCCATCGGGCTGCACAAATCCTTGTACCAGCGGCTGGCCTTCAACGGTTGTCACATCCAGCACCGCCTGTTCCTGTGTCATGCCCAGTTGTCCGACCAGCATCGGCACGTCGGCAGAGATACGCTTGCGTTGTACCGGAAATACTGCGCTACCGCCACCAAACACCAGGCGACCATCCAGAGCACTGATTACCCGGGTATCCAGATGGATCACCGCCGACAGGTCGCTGGCTTCGATATTGCCAGACAATTCCACCCGTGACGGTCTCAGCAGCGGCCGTAACAGCTCGGTATCCAGAAAACCATCCAGGCCACGGATATGCAGCGCTTGATCAGCCCCCAGACGAGCCAGACCCTGCAATCGCACGAAAGGTGATGTCAGGGTCAAATCCACTTCGGGTGCCGCCACCAGAAGCGAAGCAGGCGATAAACGCCACTCGGCATCCAACAAACCCAAATCCCGTTGCTCAGCCTGTACTTGCCCGTGCCAGATCGTTCCAGACACAGACCTGACATCAACCGGCAAATTCTTTAGCTCGGGTTCCAACATGCGCCAGACAAAATGTAATGGCGCATTGACGACCAGAAAGATCAAGAAGGCAAACAAACCAAGCAGCAGATACCAGCGAGCTGCCCAAATAGCTGAAAACATGATGATTATTGTGTCCGTATCGCTACAAATTGCATGCCATTCTACTGACAGGACGCCGGAGTCTAAAGCGAAGTTATGACATCCATGTAACAATTACACAATGTGACGGTAACAAACATTCTGCTCCCGTTCGTCTCGTTTCTATAAACCTGCCAACAAACGCCGCCGCATCGCCGCATCGCCAGCAATCAACCGCTCCTTTTGCGTACGGCTCAATTGCTTGGCCCGATACTCGACTTTCAAGGCGACAGACTTGTTTGGCAGTTCCCAACTGAAATCCAGCTGCAAGGGTGCCTTGCCCCGTAACGCCCGCGCCGCCCGCACGCCTCCGGCACTGTGCTCACGGAAACGCCGGATCACATGCGTACTGACGCCACAATACAAGGTATCGTGGCGAGTACGGATAAAATACAGAAACCAGCGCGTGTCGGCAGCACTGGCACCGGCCGCAACATTGGCGTCATACTGTAACTCTGCCATCGATATACTCTCTGCTTTGATCATGACGATGCCGGTGCTATCAGCCCTGCACGTCAAGGAATGCTCCATGACCCGGATACTCGCGCACTCATCTGCCAGCCCCCAGGCCCTTTTTCGTGAGCCAGTCAGCGGCTTTAGCCATCTTGCCGGCGCTCTTCTTTCGCTGGTAGCACTTTATATTCTGTATAGCCGGGCAGCGCAGTACGGCAACCTCTGGCACATTGTATCTTTCAGTCTTTTTGGCATCACCATGCTGCTGATGTTTGCCAGCAGTGCCCTGTACCACCTGGTACAAGGCTCCGGGCAAACAATCACCCGGCTCAAGCGGCTGGATCATATCGCGATTTTTTTACTGATCGCCGGAACCTACACCCCGTTTTGCCTGATTCCACTCCATGGCCCGATGGGCTGGTGGTTGTTTGCAATCGTATGGACGCTGGCGGGATTTGGCGTGGTACTGAAACTGGTCTGGATTACCGCACCACGCTGGCTATCAACTCTGGTGTATGTTGCCATGGGCTGGCTGGTGGTTGTCGCAGCGCAGCCCGCCATGGAACGTATCCCGGTTGACGCCCTGTTATGGCTGGCCGCTGGCGGCGGCTTCTACACCGTTGGTGCAATGATTTACGCTTTCAAGTGGCCCAACCCGTGGCCAGATCATCTGGGGTTCCATGAAATCTGGCATTTATTTGTACTGGCCGGCGTATTCTGTCATTTTGGGGCGATTGCCTTTGGCCTCGCGGATTTACCCGTTCCTCCATCGTCGCCTGCATGAGAAAGCGACCATGACCAATGCGAACAGCAACTCTGCCATCACCACGGGCTGACCCATTCTCAACCAACAGAACGCCATGACTGATTCCGAAACCGAACTGGAAATTTCCAGCCGCCTCTCCATTCCACTGTATCAGATTGACCTGCAAGCCATCCGTGCCCAGGGTGCCGGTGGCCAGAACGTCAACAAGGTATCCAGTGCCATCCATTTGCGCTTTGATATCGGTGCATCGTCCCTGCCTGGTTATATCAAGGAACGCCTTGCCAACATCTCGGACAGCAGGATCAGCAAGGACGGCATCATAGTGATCAAGGCCCAGCAACACCGCACCCAGGAAAAAAACCGCCAGGATGCACTGGATCGTCTGGCAGAGCTGATCCGCAAAGCCACGGTGGTCTTGCCACCCCGGGTTGCTACTCGCCCGACGCGTTCATCACAGCGTAAACGGGTCGACCAGAAAACCCGCCGCGGCCAGATCAAGAACATGAGAGGCAAGGTGAACAAATACGATGGCTAACCAATGAGCCAACGATAAAAACGTTGCATCCTTGCCAGAATCCACCACGTCAAACAACCCGAATTCCCTCTCGGCCCCATTACTAGCTGCTCATGCCCCCGGATGCCGCTGGCACGATCCAGCAAGCCGCCGGTCTTCATTCAACAACAGCCGGCCACCCTGGTGGTATGGCCTGAACACTGGCAGGTGTTCTAGTGGGGGCTGGTTTGGTAATCTTAGCGGCTCGATTTCCAGCTATCGCTGGCACAGCCTCTAAACCCCTTATTGTCCTCGGTGCGTATGCAAGCCACAGCAAAAAAAGACTCAAAACCCGCTCAAACCCCGATGATGACGCAATACTTGCGAATCAAATCCGAGTTCCCGGACACCATGCTGTTTTATCGCATGGGAGACTTCTACGAACTGTTTTTTGATGACGCAAAAAAAGCAGCGCAACTGCTGGATATCACCCTCACCGCCCGTGGCCAGAGCGGCGGCAAGCCGATACCGATGGCCGGTGTGCCTTACCATGCCGCCGATAACTACATCGCCCGACTGGTCAAACAAGGTGTCTCGATTGCCATTGCTGAACAGATTGGCGATCCGGCCGCCAGCAAGGGCCCGGTAGAACGCAAAGTTGTGCGGGTAATCACTCCTGGCACCCTCACCGACGAAGCCTATCTCGATGAGCGCAGCGACAACCTGATCGTCGCTGTCTGTGCCCAGCACACAACTTATGGTCTCTCGGTACTGGAAATCTCCAGCGGACGTTTTTCGGTACTGGAAGTCACCACCGAGGCTGAGCTACTGGCCGAAATCGAACGCCTGCGCCCGGCCGAACTGCTCTATGCCGAAGACCAGCAGCTGCCCGCAGAACTGCCAGCACGCGCTGGCGCACGGAGCCAGTCGCCCTGGCATTTTGATGCCGACAGCGCCTTCCGCTTGTTAACCCAGCAATTAAAAACCAGGGATTTACGGGGCTTTGGCTGTGAAGACATGACCCTGGCGGTACGTGCCGCCGGTGCGCTGCTGAATTACGCCCGGGAAACCCAGCGTAATGACCTGCCCCACGTCCGCTCATTGCAGGTTGAACTGTGCGACGATGCCATTGTGATTGATCCGGCCAGTCGCCGAAACCTTGAAATAGACATCAACCAGCAAGGCGGCAACAGCCATACCCTGGCCTGGGTAATGGATAAAACCGCCACCGCCATGGGCAGTCGCTTGCTGAAACGCTGGCTCAACCGGCCAATCCGTAACCTCACGCTACTGGAGCAGCGCCAGACACTCATCAAACAGTTGTTAGAGACCGGCAGCTGGCAAGACCAGCAACCCTTGTTACGCCAGATTGGTGATATTGAACGGATTCTGTCCCGCGTTGCTCTGGGGTCGGCCCGCCCTCGCGATCTCGCTCGCCTGCGCGATGCCCTGACCGTCTTGCCAGCCGTTCGCAGTTTGCTTGAGCCCGTCGACAGCCTGCTGGCCCAACAACTGTGGAGCGAGATTCAGGAGTTCCCACAATGGGTTGAACGCCTGCAAGCCGCCATTATCGACAACCCGCCAGTCGTTATTCGAGACGGCGGGGTGATTGCTCCGGGTTATGATGACGAGCTGGATGAGTTACGCGGCCTGAGTGAAAACGCCGGTGATTTTCTGCTGCAACTGGAAACCCGCGAACGGGAACGCACCGGCATCAGCACCTTGAAAGTCGGTTACAACCGGGTGCACGGCTATTACATCGAGATCAGCAAAGCCCAATCCGCCGATGCACCAACTGAATATATTCGCCGCCAGACACTCAAAAACGCCGAGCGCTTTATTACCCCGGAATTAAAAACCTTTGAAGACAAGGCATTAAGCGCCAAAAGTCGTTCCCTGAGTCGGGAAAAACACCTCTATGATCAGCTGGTCATCGACCTGGGTCTGGCACTGCCGGGGTTACAAACCTGTGCTGCGGCACTGTCGCAGCTGGATGTGCTGGTCAACCTCAGTGAACGGGCCGACACCCTGCAGCTGACCTGCCCGACCTTGACCAGTGACGCGGTAATTGATATTCGCCAGGGTCGCCATCCGGTGGTCGAAGCCCTGCTCGACGATCCGTTTGTGGCCAACAACACCCACCTGGATAACCGCCGCAAGATGCAGATTATCACTGGCCCCAATATGGGCGGTAAATCGACCTATATGCGTCAGGTGGCCTTGATTGTCTTGCTCGCCCATATCGGCAGCTATGTCCCCGCCGAACACTGTACCCTGACCACGGTTGACCGTATTTTTACCCGCATGGGTTCGGCCGATGATGTTGCCGGTGGTCGCTCGACCTTTATGGTAGAGATGACCGAAACCGCCAATATTCTCCACAACGCCACCGCCAACAGCCTGGTATTGATGGATGAAGTCGGACGCGGCACCAGCACCTTTGATGGCCTCTCGCTGGCCTGGGCCAGTGCTGCCTATCTGGCCGAAAAAACCGCCGCCTATACTCTGTTTGCTACCCACTATTTTGAAATGACGGCACTGCCGGAGTCTCACCCCCAGGTGGCGAACGTACACCTCAAGGCAACAGAACACGAAGACCGGATTATCTTCCTCCATTCAGTAGAAGACGGCCCGGCCAGTCAAAGTTACGGCTTGCAGGTCGCACAACTGGCCGGCGTGCCCGCTGTAGTGATCAACAATGCACGGCAGCAATTGCAGAAACTGGAACAAGGCAGCTTGCCCCCAACCAGCAGCCCGGCATCGGTGACACCCGGTATTGCCGAGCCACCTCTCCAATCGGATATGTTCGCCAGTGTCCCTTCCGCAGCCGAAACCCGCCTGGCAGAACTGGACCCAGACAACCTGACGCCCCGTGCCGCCCTGGAGTTACTGTATGAACTCAAGCGGCTGGTCTGAGCAGAGCTGACAGACAGGTCGAAAAACAGAGTGTTGCCACCACCGCGCAAGCCAACAACCACACCAACCCCTTGTTTGGCTTGCGACCTGACAGACGGATACCTAGAATGAACGCTTATTCCAAGCCTGAGCAAAGAACTCAGGTATCCAACCGATTAGCCTGCGCCAACTCACTGTCTCTGGCGCACCATGAGGAGATATTCCATGCCTTTTGTTGTCACCGACAACTGCATCAAATGCAAATACACCGACTGTGTTGAAGTCTGCCCGGTCGATTGCTTTTACGAAGGCCCTAACTTTCTGGTGATTCACCCGGATGAATGTATTGATTGCGCATTATGCGAACCAGAATGCCCCGCAGAAGCGATTTATTCCGAAGACGAAATCCCGACAGGTCAGGAACAGTTTATTGAATTGAATGCCGAGCTGGCAGAAATATGGCCGAACATCGCCGAGCGCAAAGAGCCGCTGAAAGATGCCGAAGAGTGGGATGGTAAAGAAAACAAAATTGCCATGCTGGAGCGCTAGGGCGCAAGAATCCAGCGGATTATTCGGCCGTATGTCCAGCGGCCACTGCATTCAAGTCTGGCCATTGCCAGGCTGAATGGCTTGAACTGCCCCTGTCATTCGCTCACCGCAGGCGGTACGACGAACGAGTGTCAGGGGCGGCGTGTCAGGCTTCGCCGAACAGGGTCTCGGCATTCAATCCCTGACCTTCCATGATATCGCGCAGGCGTTTTAACCCTTCAACCTGAATCTGGCGTACTCGTTCACGGGTCAGATCGATCTCATGACCGACCTTTTCCAGCGTGCTGATATCATGACCTCGCAGCCCGAAACGACGGGATAACACTTCCCGTTGTTTTTCTGGCAGCTCATCAATCCAGTGTTCCAGATTGTTCTGGATATCGTTTTTCTGCAGCTCTTCACCAGGATCAGCACTGCGCTCATCGGCAATGGTATCCAGCAAGGACTTGTCGGGTGAACCAGCCAATGGCGTATCCACCGAAGTAACCCGCTCATTCAGCTTCAGCATCCGTTTTACATCGGCTACCGGCTTGTCCATCAGCAAGGCGATCTCTTCAGCGCTTGGCTCATGATCCAGCTTTTGGGTCAGTTCACGGGCGGCGCGCAAATACACATTCAACTCTTTCACCACATGAATTGGCAAGCGAATCGTCCGCGTCTGGTTCATGATGGCACGCTCAATGGTCTGACGAATCCACCAGGTAGCGTAGGTTGAAAAACGGAAACCACGCTCAGGATCGAACTTTTCGACCGCCCGGATCAGCCCCAGATTGCCTTCTTCAATCAGATCCAGCAAAGCCAGACCCCGGTTGAGATAACGGCGAGAGATTTTTACCACCAGACGCAAATTGCTTTCAATCATGCGACGGCGTCCCATCTCGTCACCCTTGATCGCCAGGCGAGCGTAATGCACTTCTTCTTCTGCAGATAACAGCGGAGAGAAGCCAATTTCATTCAGATACAACTGGGTTGCATCCATTGACTTGTAAGTGCTGTCGTCGGTAATTCGTTTTCCGTCCTGGTGACTGTCCGAACCTTCTCGTTCGTCACGCTGCTGTTGTACCGCCATAATCCTTCCCGCCTGTTTAATTCTTTTATTGTACAAAGAGTTAAACATGATCCATGCCAGAACAACTGTTCACAGAATAATTGGTGCGGTTAGCGCTCTGGCAAGTACAGCAAGGGATCCACCGGCTTACCGTTTTTACGGACTTCAAAATGCAGTTTCACGCTGTCTGTGCCGGTAGAGCCAACCTCAGCAATCACCTCCCCGGCCTTGACCTGATCTTTTTCCTTAACCAGTATGCGGCTGGCGTGGGCATAGGCGCTGAGATAGGTTTCATCGTGCTTGATAATCACCAGGTTGCCGTACCCACGCAGTCCCTGACCGGCATACACCACGGTGCCTCCAGCGGCGGCAGACACCGATTCTCCCTGCACTCCTGCCAGATCAATCCCTTTATTGACGGGTTTTGAGGTCGAAAATTGAGCCAGTATCTCGCCAGGCACAGGCCAGCGCCACGCAGCGCTGCTAACCGGTTCGGTGGTTACCGGTGTGACGACAATCGGTACCGGAGCAGTGGCAACAGGAGTGGTAGCAACAGGGCCGGAGACCACCGGTGTTGAGGGTGTTGAAACAACAGGTGTCGACGTAACAGTGGTTGAAACGGCCGCTGCCGGAGCCGTCGGTGCAGAAATAACGGGGGCTGGTGCTGCAGGTGCCGGTTTACTGACGCTGGTAGAAGCAGACGGTGGATTACTCACGGCAACGGTCGATGACTTCGCTCGAACGTCAATTTTCTGACCCGGAAATATCGTATAGGGACTGGAAATACCATTGGCTCTGGCCAGACCTTGATAATCCAGACCGTAACGCCAGGCAATGGAGTAGAGCGTGTCGCCTTTTCTAACGACATGATAGCCTGACGAATTATTGACGCTCCCGGTCGGCTGATAGATCGAGCCTTCAGAGCCGCCGAATTTTTCTTCGGTGGAAATAAAGCCGCTGCCTGAAGAGCAGCCAGCCAGTGTGCCAATAATCACGGCGACAATAATCACAGTCAGGCGTTTCATGGTGTTTCCTGATTGGTTGGTTCTTGACACCTTGGAGTGACAGATTTTCATTAGCAGGCGCACGTTGAACCAGTCTAACGACACAATGTAATAATAGACCCTTAACCCCTGACGGCCGGTTCCGGCCATCAGCAAAGATGAGTCAGTCGGCATCACCTTGACGTTTGGCGACCCATTCAAGCAACAGCACCGTCGCCAGCCCGGCCACCATCAACAACAGCGCCAGCAGTAAATCGGTACCGATATCTGGCAGAATATTCTGCTGATACACCGGCACTGTCTCTCCCTTGCTGTTCAGGCGGGTGGTCAGCGTTTCTTTCCAGGGCCAGACCTTGACCAGCGAGCCGATCATAAATCCCGTCAAAATCGCAAAGGTTGCCTCTCGCCAACCGGCCAGCAACCAGCTGAGAAAGCGGGAAAAACTCAACAGTCCGATCACGGCTCCAGCACCAAACAGAGCCATAATGCCCAGATCAAAACTTTTTAATGCCCCCAGAATCGGTTCGTACAACCCCATCAACAATAAAATAAAGCTGCCGGATATACCCGGCAAAATCATGGCACAGATAGCGATACTCCCCGCCAGAAAAACCACCAGCGGTGTGGCTTCAATCGAGGTTGGAGCGGCCATGCTGATCCAGCCTGCCACCACGGCTCCTGCCGCCAGTAATAACAGAGTGGGCGCATTCCATTGACGAATCTCACGACCAACATGCACCACCGACGCGATAATCAAACCAAAAAAGAAAGCCCACAACCAGACCGGGTAATGCACCAGCAAATAATGAATGCCTTTGGCCAGGCTCAGAAGTGCAGTCAGCACCCCGGCTCCCAGAATAACCAGAAAGGTGCCATTGATATGCTGCCAGGCGGCTTTCGGGCCTTGCTTGAACAACAACCTCACCGCCTCGGCATCGACCTTGCGGATAGAACCCAGCAACTGATCATAAATACCGGTGACAAATGCGATCGTACCGCCAGAGACGCCAGGAACCACATCGGCCGATCCCATCGCGATACCTTTCAGAAACAGCCAGAAGTGGTGCATGTAAAATCCTTGTTAACAAAGGGAAAACTAACGCTGAATCCCGGACAGAAAAGGGACAAACAACACATCTTCCAGAATCTCAGTGACAAAGGTGTCACCATCACGGGTAATCAGAGTCAGTTTTTGCTGCTCCCCCCCTACTGGAATCACCATCCGGCCGCCATCGACCAGTTGTTCCTGTAGCGCACTGGGCACCTGTTCCGGGGCCGCGGCAACGATAATACCGTCAAACGGGCCTTTTTCTGGCAGTCCCCAACTTCCATCCGATAATGAGCAATGGATATTACGGTATTCCAGTTCAGAAAGACGGTTTCTGGCACGAGAAAACAGTGGTTCTATGCGCTCAACACTGAAGAGACGATCCACCAGCGGTGACAAGACCGCCGCCTGATAACCACAGCCGGTTCCAACTTCCAGTACCCGCCCAAGACGTTGCTGATCACCCAGCAGGATTTCCGTCATCCGGGCCACGGTATAGGGCTGACTGATGGTCTGACCATAACCAATAGGCAAGGCAGTGTCTTCATAGGCCCGATGTGCCAGGGCTTCATCGATAAATACATGCCGTGGCGTTGACGCTATCACGCTGAGCACCTGCTCATTACTTACACCCGCTTCCCGTAAGCGCTGCACCAGCCGATTCCGGGTGCGCTGGGATGTCATTCCTATTCCACTCAGTTGTTGCGTATCCAACCACCTATCTCCATTAACCAAGCACTGATTGCATATGCTCCAGCACCGCATGCCGAGTCATGTCCATTTGAATCGGGGTAATCGAAACATACCCCGCTTCTATTGCAAAAAAATCGGTTTCCGGCCCGGCATCCGCGACAGCACCAGCAGCAGAAATCCAGTAACACTCTTTACCCCGCGGATTGGTCGCCAACACCGGGTTATCCGAACGGTAGCGATGACCCAACCGGGTTATCCGATGACCTTTCAGTTCAGCGTATGGTCGATCCGGCACATTGATATTGATCACCGAGTGCGGAGGCAGCTGCAGCTGTTCCAGTTGGGGGAACAATGCCACCAGAACACGGGCAGCAGTATCAAAATGCTGTTTGCCCACCAGGGAAATCGCAATCGGTGTCTTATCCAGAAAACGACCTTCCATCGCCGCTGCCACGGTGCCGGAATACAATACGTCATCACCCAGGTTGGCCCCGGCATTGATGCCTGAAACCACCCGTTCACACTGATCGCGAAACAGGGCGTTGGTGCCCAGATGCACACAATCCGTCGGTGTACCGTTAACGCAATAAAAGCCGTTTTCAAGTAATACCGGGTGTAACGGGCCATCCAGTGTCAGGGAATTACTGGCACCGCTGCGATCACGATCCGGGGCAATCACCGATAACTCATGGCCGGCCTGTTGCAGATATTCCGCCAGAGTCCGCAACCCCGGTGCATGGGCACCATCGTCGTTGGAAAGCATCAACCGGCTCATGGGATTTCTCCTGCTGCCGTGGTGTCGATAACAGCCGCCGCCATGCGGTCCGGCTCACGGACTGTCAGTACTTCTTGTAATAGTGACGTCGCATAATACCCGGCTCCCAGCGAAAAACAGACTCGCAATTGCAATGTCTCGTCATCACATTGCTGCCATTGCCAACTCATGCGCTCCGGTTTCACCACCAGCGCTCGCCGCTCCTGGCTCAAGCCGCTGTGTTCCAGAGCATCCAGTACGTCGCTATAGGGGGCCAGGACTTTTGCTTCAAACGCCAGCGCCTCCTCCGTGGCCAGCGAACGGCCCCGCCCCCACATCGGTGCGGTCGTCTCACCGGCTGGAGTCAGGGGTTCGCCCAACATGGGCGTTGTCCAGTCACCGGCAACAATTCGTGCTGCCACCACCTGATTAAACATCCAGGATCGAACAGCCGATAGATAAAGGCCTTTTTTATTGGCATTCCGTACCCGGATTTCACGGCGCAACATGGCCACCCCCTGAGGCACATTCGCACCGCCATGACCAAAACGCTGGGCACCAAAATAGTTGGGGTAGCCCCGGTCACGAATAGCGGTCAGGTTGGCGTCAATCGCTGCCTGGGAGCCTTCGACCTCACGGAGCAATAATTCAAAACGGTTGCCCAGCAAATCACCCCGGCGTATTTTTTTCGAGTGGCGCTGCTGCTGCATCACACGGAATTCATCGTGCTGCAGGGCCAGAAAGTCCGGCGTCTCTCCCTTGGGAAAATACACACTGAACCACTGGCGGGTGATCGCATAACGATCCTTGAGGCCGGCAAAACCGACATCCATATCGCGTACACCTGCGTAACGCGCCAGCTCCGACGCCACCCATGCGGTATTGGCTCCACGCTTTTCGACCCACAGCCAGATATGTTCACCTTCTCCCTGAGGCAAGGCCAGCGGCAGCTCATCAACGATAAAGTCCTCCGGCACCTGCTTGAGTATGCCGTGGGCAGCGGTGTCCGGTAAGGATGCAGGCCAACCAATGGGCCAGTGATGGTTCGCCGTGGTGACGTCAGGTTCTGCTGATGAAGCAGAAGCAGCAGTGCTATCGATGGAATCAGTCAAAGAATCAGTTACTCAGTTATCAGTTCTGGTAGCCACCGGGGCCAAACCAAAGAAGTTAAAACAGACGGTCGATTATATACTTGCCAACAGCCATAGCCGGAGATTATCCGGGCAGCGCAAGAATCAGTGCCACAGCATGCACCGCAATGCCTTCCTTGCGGCCCACATACCCCAGCTTCTCGGTGGTTGTGGCTTTGACGTTGACATCATCCAGCCGCACATTCAGGTCTGCGGCAATCAATTGACGCATCCGGGCAATATGAGGCGCCATTTTCGGGGCCTGGGCAATAATCGTAATATCCACATTGCCAATGCCATAACCTCGGTCAGCCAACAGACTCACCACGTGTTGCAACAGCAAGCGGCTGTCGGCACCGGCCCACTGCGCATCGGTATCCGGAAAGTGCTGGCCAATATCCCCCAGGGCAGCAGCGCCCAGTAGTGCATCAGCTAACGCATGCAAGGCTACATCCCCATCCGAGTGCGCCTTGAGGCCCTGATGATAAGGAATCGTAACGCCTCCCAGGGTAATACAGTCACCGTCCTCAAACGCATGAACATCAAAACCGTGGCCAATTCTCACAACGCACCTCGTTTATTGATTGCCTGGTCAGACTCTGAGGTCTGCTGTAAATAAAAAGCCACCAATGCCAGATCGGCAG
Source organism: Oceanobacter sp. 3_MG-2023 (assembly GCF_030688925.1). Classification (NCBI taxonomy): domain Bacteria; kingdom Pseudomonadati; phylum Pseudomonadota; class Gammaproteobacteria; order Oceanospirillales; family Oceanospirillaceae; genus Oceanobacter; species Oceanobacter sp. 3_MG-2023. Next base: position 60,878 of record NZ_JAUYVX010000007.1, on the reverse strand, counting down.
GACGAGTGACCTTGATGTTATCTGCCCGGCCTTCGACCAGCCTGGGCGCATACCCCAAGTGTTCAACGGCAGAGGCTTCATCGGTCACCGCCAGACCTTCAGCCCGGCAGTACTCCAGTGCCTGGATCAATAACCCCAGCGGAAACACCTGTGGTGTCAGCGCATGCCAGAGCTGTTCCCGCTCCACCGTGGCGACAATATCGGCCTGCCCCTGGGCGTTGATCCGGCCACGCTTCATGGTATCGCGGGTCGGGCTGGCCAGAATGGCACCGGGAAAACATAACGCTTCCAGCAAGGCGTCCAGATCACTGTGCTGCAGGCATGGACGGGCCACGTCATGCACCATCACCCAGTCATCTTCTGCTGCCAGTGTCTGCAAGGCGCGCAAGCCGTTTAATACCGAGTCACACCGCTCCGCTCCACCACAGGCACGCAGAATCCGCGCATTATCAGCAAATTCACTATCAGGCCAGTAAGGATCGTATTCAGACAGCACCAGTACCAGGCGTGTTATGCCCGGATAGGTCAGCAAGGTATCAAGGGTATAGTCCATCAGCAGGCGCTGATTCAGACGTAAATATTGTTTCGGGCGATCGGCCTGCATACGGCGGCCAACCCCTGCGGCAACAACTAATGGCCAGATCGTCATGGTTGTGGCTCAACAAACAGGATCAGGGTTTCGCCATCTTGTACCAGACCAAGATCTTCACGGGCCTTTTCTTCGAGAATGGCACTGCCATGGCGTAAATCGTCGACTTCCAGTGTTAACTGATCGTTACGGCCTTCCAGTACATCGATATCTTCGGCGATACGGTCAATCAGATGCGCCAGCGTCCGGCTGGCCAATATACCACTGTCATCCCACCAAATGCGGTACTGGAGCACCAGTACCAACAGGGTACCGGTGAATAACATGACTCGCTGGGTCGTAGTGCTCATGGTATTTCCGGAAGTCAGGCGAACAAAAACCGGGCAATCGCCCGGCTTTGTTATTTGATCAGGTGTCGATTACTGACCCTTGATCTCTTTCAGGCCATTATAAGGGGCCTTGGCACCCAGCTGCTCTTCGATTCGCAACAGGCGGTTGTACTTGGATACACGGTCAGAGCGACACAGCGAACCGGTCTTGATCTGGCCAGCACAGGTACCCACGGCCAGATCGGCAATGGTGGTATCTTCCGTTTCACCAGAGCGATGCGAGATCACTGCAGTGTAACCGGCGTCCTTGGCCATTTTAATGGCTTCCAGTGTTTCGGTCAGAGAACCGATCTGGTTGAACTTGATCAGGATGGAGTTGGCAATGTGCTTGTCAATACCTTCTTGCAGAATCTTGGTATTGGTAACAAACAGGTCATCGCCAACCAATTGCACCTTGGCACCAAGTTTTTCAGTCTGGTATTTCCAGCCATCCCAGTCGGACTCATCCTGGCCGTCTTCAATAGAGACAATCGGATACTGTTCGCACAGGTCGTACAGGTAATCCGAGAACGCCTCTGCAGTGAAGACTTTACCTTCGCCTTTCAGATCGTACTTGCCATCTTTGTAGAACTCAGAAGAAGCACAGTCGAGTGCCAGAGTGATGTCTTTACCCAGTTCGTAACCGGCTCCGGCAACCGCTTCCTGAATGGCGGCCAAGGCATCGGCGTTGGAGGCCAGGTCCGGAGCAAAACCACCTTCGTCACCAACAGAAGTGCTCAGGCCTTTGTTGCCCAGCACTTTTTTCAGGCTGTGGAAGATTTCAGCACCGGCACGTAACGCTTCAGCAAAGCTTGCAGCGCCAACGGGCTGAACCATGAATTCCTGAATATCAACGTTGTTGTCGGCGTGCTCACCACCATTGATGATGTTCATCATGGGTACTGGCATGGAGTACTGGCCAGCGGTACCGTTCAGATCAGCAATGTGTTCGTACAGTTCAACACCCTTGGACACAGCCGCCGCTTTGGCAGCTGCCAGAGACACGGCCAGAATGGCGTTAGCACCCAATTTGGCTTTGTTGTCGGTACCGTCCAGCTCGAGCATTTTTTCATCCAGGGCACGTTGCCCGGTTGCGTCCATGCCAATCAGAGCGGGCTTGATAATGTCATTGACGTTAGCAACGGCCGTCAGTACGCCTTTGCCCAGGTAACGGCTTTTATCACCATCACGCAGTTCAAGTGCTTCACGAGTTCCTGTTGATGCGCCAGAAGGAGCACAAGCGGTACCAAAAAAACCGCCTTCGAGGGTAACATCCGCTTCAATAGTCGGGTTACCGCGGGAATCCAGCACTTCGCGTGCCTTGATGTCTACGATCTTAGCCATAAGGTTTCTCCATGAGTAAATGGCAAATTGGATGCCCTGACCCGGCTCATATGTGCCGGGCAGGATTGCCGGTCGTTATATTTTTTCTTTGTGGATCAATGCTGCATTGATAAAGGCCGAAAACAGGCCATGGCCATCACGGGGAGTGGACGTAAATTCCGGGTGGAACTGACAACCCACAAACCAGGGATGATCAGCCACTTCGATTACTTCTACCAGCTCACCATCAACCGAGCGGCCGGAAATCCGCAAACCCGCGGCTTCCAGTTCCGGCACCAGGGATGAGTTCACCTCATAACGGTGACGGTGACGTTCCAGCACTACATCCTGACCGTAGGCCGCCGAGGTAGTGGACTCAGGCAGCAGAACACATTCCTGCCCGCCCAGTCGCATCGTGCCACCCAGATCGGAGGCTTCGCTACGCACTTCGGTTGTACCTTCAGCGGTCGTCCATTCAGTGATCAAACCCACCACCGGATGCGTCGTCTCGGTGCTGAATTCTGATGAGTGGGCGTCTTCCCAACCCACAACATGACGAGCAAATTCAATTACCGCCACCTGCATGCCCAGACAGATACCCAGATACGGTACCTTGTTCTCACGAGCATACTGAACCGTACGGATCTTGCCTTCGACACCGCGATTACCGAAACCGCCAGGCACCAGAATGGCATCGACATCCGACAGGATTTCCACCCCTTTACGTTCCACATCTTCGGCATCGATATAACGGATATGGACTTTGGCGCGATGATGGATACCGGCATGATCAATCGCCTCAATCAGCGATTTGTAGGCATCCAGCAGATCCATGTACTTACCGACCATGGCAATGGTGACTTCTTTTTCCGGGTTCAGCTTGGCATCGGCCACCGCATCCCACTCGGACAAATCAGCGTCTTTACATGACAGGTCGAATTTCTCAACGATCAGATCATCCAGCCCGGCTTCGTGCAGGTGTCGTGGAATTTTGTAGATGGTGTCGGCATCTTCCAGAGGAATCACCGCCCGCTCTTCAACGTTGGTAAACAGCGCAATCTTGCGCAGAGCAGAGGCTTCGATCTTGTGATCGGAACGGCAAATCAGCACATCCGGCTGCAAGCCAATGGTGCGCATTTCCTTTACCGAGTGTTGGGTCGGCTTGGTCTTGGTTTCACCGGCAGTGGCGATATAAGGCACCAGCGTCAGATGAATGGACAGCGCCCGGCGCGAGCCCATTTCAACCTTCATCTGCCGTACCGCTTCCAGGAACGGCTGCGATTCGATATCGCCCACCGTGCCACCGATTTCAACCAGCGCAATATCCGCACCTTCAGCGCCTTCCAGAACCCGGCGCTTGATTTCATCGGTAATGTGCGGGATCACCTGCACGGTTCCGCCCAGGTAATCGCCACGGCGTTCCTTCGCCAATACATCGGTATAAATACGGCCAGTGGTAAAATTGTTCCGGCGCGACATCGTCGTGCGAATAAAACGTTCGTAATGGCCAAGGTCGAGGTCGGTCTCAGCACCGTCCTCGGTTACAAACACCTCTCCGTGTTGGAAAGGGCTCATAGTGCCAGGATCGACGTTGATATAAGGGTCCAGCTTGAGCATAGTGACCTTAAGGCCACGGGCTTCCAGAATGGCAGCCAAAGATGCAGAAGCGATGCCTTTCCCCAACGAAGAAACAACACCACCTGTGACAAAGATAAATCGTGTCATAGAAGGTCCGCGAAATAGAGGTGATAAATCAAAACGGAAGGTGCAGAACCTTCACTTGAGATGGGAGGGCAGGTTAACAGATTCGGCAATTCGGGTAAATTTGTTTAGGCTCGTTCCTGGCAGTTAAGTCACGGTAATTTCCTGAACAACCCTGGAGTTGGCCGTTTTTACCCCGTTTAACCGCCCCTCCCGGCCTCCCCCTTTTCAGGAGGAAGAAATTTATTACTCCCTCCCCTTGCCAAGGGGAGGGCTGAGGGGGATCAGGCAATCCCGCGCCGCAGCGACCACGGCTTCTCTTAATCCACGCATCACCGGGCTTTCGGTTTGCCAGTAGTGCCAGTACAGCACCACATCCAGATAGTAGCCGGGCACCATGTCCACCAGCGTGCCATCTTCAAGATATTGGGTAACTTGCAGTTGCGGCATCATGCCGTAGCCAAGGCCTTCCAGCGCCATACGCACAAAGCCTTCGGAGGTCGGTGAAATATGGTAACGCTGCGGCTCCGGTTGTTGCGGGCACAGCGCCTGCAAAAACCGGTGTTGCAGACGGTCGTCCTGGTTGAAGATCAGACAAGGCAATTGTGCCAGTGGCGGCTGCGGCATTAACAGCGGCTGCCCGGCCCCATGCCGCGCCACAAAGTCGGGGCTGGCAAAGGCGCGGTAGCGGAGGATGCCAAGTGGCTGTAATAACCCGCCATTCACCGGAGTATCGGCGGCGCAGATACAGGCCATGACTTCGCCATTTTTCATCCGTCGCAAGCCAACATCCTGATCGTCGACCAGCAGTTCAAAATCCATGCTGTGACTGTCTGGTGCGGCAGCCAGCGCCGGAACCAGCCAGGTATCCAGCGAGTCGGCATTAACCGCCAGCCGAATCCGCACCGACTGGCCTTGGTCGCCTTCGTCCAACAACAGGCCTTGTTCCAGCTGCTGCACCTGTTGCCGATGGTTGGCGAGGCGCTGTCCCAGTTCGGTAGGTTTGGGCGGTGTGGTGCGCAGCAAGACTGGCTGGCCGAGTTTGAATTCCAGCTGGCGAATACGTTGGCTGACCGCCGATTGGCTGATATTCAACCGTTGTGCTGCGCGTTCAAAGCCGCGGGTTTCGATCACTGCGACCAGCGCTTCCAGCGCACGATAGTCAATCATAAGCTTCTCTAATATCTCATTAGATTTATGACTTGGACTTATATCAGTTCTCTCCTTACTCTGCCACGCATCTGCTTGCCCAATGCCGTCAGCGGTACAGCGATGGCGAAGCGAATTTCTCTGTGTGGCGTTTTTTGAGTACTGGAGCACCCTGCCTGTGTCTGATCTGTTATTGAGCCTGCAACCGGCCATCACCGGTTTTGCCATTACCACTGGGTTGATTGTGGCCATCGGCGCACAGAATGCCTGGGTGTTACAAAAAAGCCTGCGTGGCGAAAACCCCTGGACGATTGCCAGTGTGTGTACCCTGCTGGATGCCTTGCTGGTGTCTGTGGGGGTGTTTGGGCTGGATTATATCCAGTCACTGCTCCCCTCTCTGGTGCCGGTGCTCACCTGGCTGGGAATAGCCCTGCTGCTGTGGTTGGCGTTGCAGGCCTTTGGCCGGGCGCTGCAAGGCGGCAATGGCCTGGTCGCGGCGGCGGCATCAGAGCCGGTCAGCCCGTGGCGCAGTGCCGGCCAGGTGATGGCGCTGTCGTTGATCAATCCCCATGTTTACCTCGATACCGTGGTGCTGATTGGCAGTGTCGGGGCACAGCAGAGTCATCCGGGGCTGTTTGTGGTGGGGGCTGCTTGCGGCTCGGCCAGCTGGTTTATCTTGCTGGTTGCCGGTGCCAAAAAGCTGCGGCCTCACTTGAGCTCTCCTTATCACTGGCAGGCGCTGGATGTGATTACCGGGGTGATTTTGCTACTGGTCGCCCTGACTCTGCTGCCCTGACCCGAACAGCCGTTAGCCAGCCAGTAGTTGATGAGCAAGCAAAATCAGTAACAGCAATTCCAGCGCGGCGGCACTTTGCCAAAAAAGCACCGGATTACGCGCCATCAGCGGCGGCCGTGTCTTGTTTAAAAAATTCTGGTTGGGGGTACGCAAGTCGTGCACAAATTCAAAGATATCCTCATAACGTTTGTATGGATCGATGCGTGTCGCTTTCTGGATGGCGTCGTCTACCCAGGCCGGGACTTCCGTATGCTCATCGACCAGTATGCTGCGATAGCGTAGCCGTTTTTGAGCCGCAACCGACTGGCAACGCGCCACTTCGACCCCGTAGGGAAATTGACCGGTGAGCATATGATAGGCAAGCACGCCGAGAGAAAACTGGTCTGATTGCAGCTGCCCCCGTTGCCCCAAAAAGTATTCCGGGGCCATATACAGTGCGGTGCCGGGAAATTCATTGCTGTTATCCAATCCGATTTCTGCCAGCCCCCGGACAATGGTGGAGCCGAAGTCGATAATCATCAGCCGCCCTTCGGCATCGATCATCACATTGTCAGGCTTGATGTCCTGGTGCAGCATATCCAGCCGATGAAACGCCCGTAAGCCACGGGCAATCTGATCAATAATATGGCGGACTTGTTCCAGGGTTGGCCTGGGGTTGTCTTGCAGCCACTGCGTCAGGGTCTGGCCTTCAAAGTATCGGCTGGCGATATACAGGTATTGGCGCGGCTGCTCTGGCACATATGGCTGGATAACATGGGCATTCTGGATGCGTCTGGCAATCCACTCTTCCATCATCAGCCGCTCCAGATAACCGGCATCCTGTTGCAGCTCGCCGGATGGCAGTTTCAAGACCACCCGGTCGTTGCTTTGCAGGTGACGGGCCAGAAAGACGTGACTGCGGCTACTGGTATGCAGGTTACGAATAATCCTGTAACCGTCGAAGGTCATGCCGGGTTCCAGCCCTGGTGGCAGAGCCAGGCGAGACATATCGTGCAGCAGCGATGCCTGCTTGCGATCAGGGAGCGCCGTCACCCGGATTAGCTGGATACTCAGGTTGTCATCGCTGCCGTTATCCAGTGCTTGTCGGGCAATCAGGGTGGCGGCGTGATTCAAATCGTCCGGATATTGGTGGATGGTTGCGCGCAGGTATTCCGGGGTGACATATTCATACACCCCGTCGGTGGCAAGAATAAAGACATCGTTTGCTTGCAGGCTGGTGTGGCGGTAATCAATCTCGACCTGTTCGCTCATGCCAATGGCCCGCGCCAGATAGCTTTTCTCAGACGACTCCCAAAGGCGGTGATCGCTGGTCAGCTGCTCCAGCGTCTGCTCTCTCAAGCGATAGATACGACTGTCACCAACATGGAACACATAGCCATCACACCCACGCAAAACCAGTGCGCTTAGCGTACAAACATAGCCCCGGTTGATATCAAACCGGAAATCACTGCGCTGGTTTTTTAAATACAGGCTGCCATTGATTGCCCGTATCACCTGTTCACCCGAATGTTGTGCCGTCCAGGCTTCCGAGGTTCGGTAATAGTCTTTCAGAAACGTATCAATGGCTGTTTGGCTGGCAATATGGCTGACGTTACTGCTGCTGATGCCATCAGCAATAGCGGCGCTGACGCCCTTGAATGCCAGCAGAGAAGGTGCCGGTGTCACCAGTCCCAGGCTGTCCTGGTTGCTGTTTTTAAGGCCTTTATCGGAATACTGGCCAGCAGCAATGCATAGGTCATGCGCCATGCATGGAGTCCTTTTTATATTAATGGGGACATATATGTCCCCATGAGTATTGCCACCTGATTAAAAGAGAGCCATTACCTCCCTTTTAATCAGAATAGACAATCCGTCGTGAATCAGGAAACCAGAGGGCGTTTTGAACTTGTACGTACGTGGGTGTAATACAGCGGCAAACCAACAAACAGGAAGCCCCCAATCAGATTACCCATCACTGTCGGCAGTTCATTCCAGACCAGATATTGCCCGATGGTGAAATCACCACCCATGATCATGGAAAACGGGAACAAAAACATATTGACGATCGAGTGCTCAAAACCGAGGAAGAAAAACACCATGATCGGCATCCACATGGCGGCTATTTTGCCGGTGACAGACGTCGAAATCATCGCCCCCACAACCCCCATGGAAACCATCCAGTTACACAGCATGGCGCGGATAAAAATGGTAAACCAGCCGTCAACACCATGAGCGGCGTAACCCAGTGTACGGGACTCACCAATGGACGATACCTTGGCCGCCAGAGCACCACCGTCGGTGTTGTAGCCATACGTCAGAACAAAGGAAATCATAAAGGCGACAGCCAGCGCACCACCCAGGTTGCCCAGAAAGACCAAACCCCAGTTACGCAGCAATTGTTTGATATTGCAGCCGGGGCGCTTGTCGATCAACGCCAGCGGAACCAGCGTGAAGACCCCGGTCAGCAAGTCAAATTTCATCAGATAGAGCATGACAAAACCAACAGGAAACATGCTGGCACCCAGGAATGGAGAACCACTTTTCATCGCTACAGTAATGGCAAAAATGGCCGCCAGGGCAAGGGTTGCACCGGCCATAAAGGCGCGTATCAGAGTGTCCTTGGTGGACATGAAGATTTTCTCTTCACCGGCATCGACCATCTTGGTCACAAATTCGGAAGGCGCGAGATAGGACATATCAAATTCCTTGGTTCGGTAGGTATTGCGTTACTGTCGATACCTAATGATTTGGTTCATGTGCCAAAGGGCGACCATGAAGACTCAGATCACGAAGTTGAGTAACTGCTGACGCTTGAACCTACCCGAATAAGGTGTTTTGACATGCTATGGAGCACGACGTGGCACCATCCGCTGGCAAAAAGTCAGGGAAGTACTCAACGTCGTTGTTTTCAGTGCTGTGCATCATCATTGATCCACAGTCTTGGGATCTCCAAGCATCTGGCGTGCCATATATCATAAACTATTGATTTTATTGGACTTATTTAAAAAAATCAGACAAATAATACGTTCACATACCACTGGCAGCACTATTTTTGGATTATTTCAGGGCTTGATTTCCCCCAGGCGCTCCATCTGTGTGCACCAGCAGAATATGCAACTGCTGCAGCCGTGACCACATGGAGTTTGGCCCGGCGGTTATGGCGTCCAGTGGTCTGACTCCTGGGTAGCCGTGCCATCAATCGGTTATCAGTCTGGTCAGGAAAGGAACAGCGCATATCCCGGTACTGCTGGTACTGCTACATGACCGGGTATTGGTCGATGGCCCGGTATTGAGCTTGGTCTTGGTATAAAGAGTTTATTCCAGAGAAGTACTGTCGCCGTCGTTCAGTTGCAGCATGTCGGAGACGCTGATGATATTACGGACGATATCGATAATGCGCTTTTTGTTGTCCATGGCGGACTGGCGAATCTGGCGATACGCTTCTTCTTCGTTGATATTCTGATTTTGCATCAGCAAGCCTTTGGCCTTTTCGATCAGTTTGCGCTCATCCAGAGCCTGACGTGCCTGTCTTAATTCATCTCTCATGGCTTCCAGGTGTTCAGCCTGGCGCTGTACCAACTCGGATATTGAACTGGCCACGTTAGTATTAAATCCGGGCGTCATGGTCAGTTTGACAGGGTCGTTAATGGAATCAGGAAAGGAAGACAACACCGATGTGGGCGGCTCATCGATATCTGTCAGTTCCCGAACATGATTGTCATGCAGCCGAAGATCTTCTTCTGCCTTGGCAATTTTTTGCTGGCAAAGGTGAAACAGATCCGCTTCCAGCTCCTTTTCAATCGCCCGCATATCATCAATCCGATGTGTCGACAGCTCGTACCATACTTCGCTGATTGCGGTTGGCAGGGTGTCGTTATGACTGAAGCGGGCAATCATATTACGCAACTTGTTGAATTCGATGGCAGCCTCACTGCTTTCTGCCTGCCGCCATTGATCAACCGGCATGGCCTTGGCCTGGCTGGAAAAGATATCAAAACAACGTTGCTGGGCATCCTGAAGCGTCTTGATATGTATCTGTTGTTTTTTGGTGAATTCTCCCATGGCAAAACCGATAACGCCCAAGGCTCGTTCCTGACCGGAATATTCCTTGCCTTGCACAAAATTGAACATGGCCACCAGTGCATGGGTGATATCCGGGTCGCTGACACTGCCGGCGGCTTCGAACACCACACTCAGCAAACCGGAAATCGTACGGTTAAAGAGCCGGGTATTCTCATCCGCGGTGAGTTTTTGCGCATTAATCTGAAGCCGTAATGCGGGTAATTCATCCAGACAATGCAATACAAAGGACAAGGACCGGAACAGGCGGGCAGACGAGGGAGAATCACTATCCAGCTCCAGCAACGACAAGGCTTCCCGAAAAACACATTCTGCTTGTTTGGTGGCTTCCAGTTCATCGAGCCGTTGGCGGGCAAAACGTTGGCCATGGGATACCAGATAAATATTCGACAAGCCACGTTCACGTTGCAGCTCATGAATCAGATCCGTGACCCAGGTGACCAACCCGCTGCTCACCAATAATTGTTTCAGAGCACTGATCTCAGCACGTTTAGCCGCCAGCAGAAAGTCTTCACTCGTTAATGTCATCTGGAATCACTGTATGGTTTTGAGCTTGACCCGGAAGAATAACAAGGGCCGCCATGCTTCCACAGTGGTTTGTCCTGCCACCACCGGGAACGGATCGGGCTGGCTGACAAAGTGGCTTAACACTCCCCCGTCAATCCAGTACATCGCCGTTGGGTGCCAACATATCCAGCAATGGCAGGCCTTGCGCCTGTGCCAGCGAGCGGTCATTTACCCGACACAAAGACGCCAGCGGCAGGTGATTGGCGTCATGGCCAAACGGTTCTTCCAGCTGTTGCGCCAAGGCATCCAGACCAAAAAAGGTATACGCCACAATCACAATAAAGACCGGCATCATCCAGCCCAGACTGCCCACCAGCCCGAAAGGCAACAAGTAACAATACAGATACGCCGTCCGATGCGTCAGCAAGGAATAGGCAAAGGGCAACGGAGTGGATGCCAGCCGTTCACTCGCCGCCTGAATCGCCGCCAGACTGGATAAATGCTCATTCAGAATCCGTATACCCTGGGTATCCAGCTCATTGGCCGCATATGCCTGACGCAAGGTTTCTGCCATTGCCAGCCCCACACCATCGGCCACGTTACCCTTCTCCACAACCTGCGCCAGCCGCTCTGTCGACAAACGGGCCAGCACCCAGTCGGGAACTTCCTGTTGCAAAACAGCCACGGACAACGGCTGCTGACGCAGCTGCAGGCGCAAGGCATGATAAAACACGGAACACCAGGCCAATAGCTCCGCCCGCCGCTCGGATGGCAAGAGAATATGCGTTGAACGCGCCAACGAGCGCACTTCAGAAACCATTCGTCCCCATTGCCGGCGCCCTTCCCACCAGCGGTCATAACAGGCGTTATTACGAAACCCCAGAAACAGCGACAACGCTATCCCCAGCAAGGTAAACGGAGCCACCGAATAACGAGCCAGATTGGCCCAGTGATCGGTATGAACCACCACCACAGCTGCCGCGAATACCAACAACCCCAGTAAATGCCAGGCAATATTCGGCAAAATTGAACCACGCCAAACAAACAACAAGGCCAGTGCATGGGGACGTTCACGAACAATCATTCATTTTCTCCGAACCATCAAAAACAATCAGTTACAACACGCGGATTCCAGTTATTGCCCCTGCCCCTGCCCCTGCAACGTCGCCAACACTCGGCGACTGCCACCCTGGTGTCTGTGCTCGCCGAGGTAAATACCTTGCCAGATCCCCATGTTCAGCTCGCCTCCCGTAATGGGAATCGTCACGCTATGGCCCAATAAACTGGCCTTGATATGGGCGGGCAAATCATCACTGCCTTCCAGCGTATGACGGTAATAGGATTCGTCTTCACGCACATTGCGATGAAACCAGGCTTCCATATCCTGACGCACGGTAGGATCTGCATTTTCGTTAATGGTTAATGACGCTGATGTATGTTGGATAAACAGCTGTAATAACCCGATATCGATACTCGCCAGCTCCGGCAATTGTTGGCGTATTTCTTCCGTAATCAGATGAAAACCCCGCGACCGGGGAGATAACCGTATTTCTTTTTGTAACCACATACACCCTCTCCGATAACCAGCCCCAAAACCACGTATACAGGTCATCACGGCCGGAATAACAACACCCAGGCTACAACGCTGCACAAGCCACCCGTTACGCCGGGCGGCCAAGAATAGCGGTATGAAATTTGGTGAACAACTTTTGTTGATTCGATACTATTTTTTGCAGCAGTTTTGCCGCTGCCAGAAAATGAGAAACTGGAAAGTTGAGAAGCCGGAAAATGATCGAACGGAATACCGTATTGAGTCGGCGATAAAATGCTCACCCGCTACGCCGGCTATCAATAAGCATTGAGGCAGACGTAGTGAACGATCAAAAGCAGATGGATTATGCCTGACAGGGAACGTGTGTTTAAACAAACCGGAATATAAAAGCTGTTGCTCAGCCTTGCGCAAGCAGGCTACCGCTTACCACACCGGAGCAACGCTTCTGGCAAGCGATCAGAGGCAAACAAGGTGGAACCAGGTTTCGGCAGCTGCATGGCATTGGCCATTACATTGTCGATTTTATCGCTCTGAGTGGAAACTGGTGATTGAGCTGGATGGTGATTCGCATGTTTCAGAACAGGCCCTGCAACCCCACCCCGGCCCTCCCCTTGATAAGGGGGCCGGGAAAAGGTCAGTTCTGGATCAGGCCTGAAATTCCTGCATTTCACCACTGGCTTCATCGGTGTAACTCAAACGCGCGGTATTAAACTGCAAATCCACAAACGCCCGGCAATAATGCTCGCCATGACGCCAGGCCATATCGACGCTGGCGCTGTTGGAGAAGTTCAGTTCAAAGTGGCCATCAAACGCCGGGTGACTGCTACGGAAACGCATCAGTGTCAGCAAGCGCTTCACCACCGGTTTCTGCACCGCTTCAGCCACTTCATCCAGGCTGTAATAATGACGGTTGATATCGCGCAGTTCGCCGGTTTGCTCCATCAGCTCGTGGTCATTTTCACCGGCCAGCAAGCCCACGTAATACACCTGTGGCGTACCCGGTGTGAAGAACTGCACGGTGCGGGCAGCGATATAGGCATCGTCGTTCTGCATCAGGGCATCGTAAAAGGTGCAGGTAAGCTGATAAATCGCACCAACACTATGAATATTGGCAGCTGAGCGGCGCAGGATCGGGTCTGCCGAGCGGTCGTTGATATTATCAATCAGGATACGGATTTTATCGTCCGGCAAGACCCCTTCAACGTCTGGAATGCAAATACCATCGTGGGTATCCAGAACGGTGATCATATTGCGCGGGCACATCCGCAACCAGTGCTTGAGGTATTCGCTGTTGCCATCCAGCAGGGAGTAAAGCAGCAGTGGCGGCAAGGCAAAACCATACGGATGCATATTGCGACGGCCAATCGCGTATTGATAACTGGAATGATCGTGCACTTCAGGCAGGATTTCTGCCCCCAGGCTTTGTGCCACTTCGTTGCACCAGTCGAGGGTTTGATACACGTATGGCTCAACCAGAAAACAGCTCGTGCCAATCCGTTTGGTGGTGTAACCAAAGGCATCCAGGCGGAACAGTTTGACGCCCTTGTCGGCCAGGAAACGGAACGTATTGGCGATATAGTCGTAAGTTTGCTCAGACTCGTAATTCAGGTCGATCTGGTGTTCGGTAAAGGTACACCACACCCGTCCAACACTGCCGTCGGCAAATACTACTTCCCGGAACGGCTCTTTCTCTTTGCGGATGTGGATTTTCATCAGGTCGTCGTGGCTGATTTCGCCCATTTCATCGACATCAACAAACAGCGAGGCGTATTGCGATGCCTTGCCTTTGGCCAGGTAGTCGATAAATTCTACGGATTCATCAGAAATATGATTCACCGTTACATCGGCGCAAATATCGTATTCGGCTGCAATGGCTTCGATATCACCCCAGTCGCCATACACTGGATCCACTTCTTTGTGGGTCAGGGGAGAAAAACCGGCATCGGCATTGGACGGGTAAAACGGCAGGATATGAACGCCACCCACGGCACCCGCAAAGTGGGTGTTGAGAACGGTATGCAAATCTTTCAGGCTGTTACCCAGGCGGTCGGGGTAACAGATCATCTGGACGGCATTACGAAGAGCCATAAGGACCTCTGGTCGGTTGCTGTCCGATCAAAGGCTGACGGTTGAGTTAAGCACATGCAAGCCGAAGCCCGTCTCAACTCCCCAATCTGGCCAATTCACAAGACAGGAAAATTCATTCCGGTTGGCAGCAACAGGCCGAGAAAATTCCCTGACGCCAGTCCAACCCGTACAATGGCGCGCTGTGCCCACTGTTGGAAACACTTGCATGAAAGTCGATCTCGCCAAAAAACTGCACCAGAAAAAATACCGCACCGAGACCGGCTGCTATCTGGTGGAAGGCGAACACCTGTTACTGGAGCTGGAAAAATCCAGCATTCAGCAGGCCGAGCTGTTTGTCACCGAAGCCCACCAGCACTGGCCAACCCGGTTCCGCAAAACCCTGATTGGTGAGCGTCAAATGGCGCAGCTGTCGGACACCCGCTCACCGCAGGGACTGGTCGCTGTCGTGCCCATGGAGGAAACCCGGACCCAGGTGCAACAGGCCAGTCAGGCGACGACCAGTACCGAACGGGTGTTATATCTATATCAGATCCAGGACCCTGGCAACCTGGGTACCATTTTGCGGACACTGGCCTGGTTTGGCGGCTGGCGCCTGTTACTCAGCCCCGACAGTGTCGATCCTTTTAACCCCAAGGTGGTACGCAGCAGCATGGGGGCAACATTTCATGTGCCCGTTGAACTGGAAGTCACACTCGAGCAGCTGGCGGCGCGTTACCCGCGTATTGCCACATTGGATATGACCGGCGCACCGCTCTCTTCCGGGCAGTTCAGCCAGTTTGATGCTTATCTGTTTGGCAACGAAGCCCGAGGTGTGCCCCATGCCTTGCTGGCACCTCTGGCAGTAACGGCGTTTACCATTCCCGGCAGCGGCCAGATTGAGTCTCTGAACCTGGCCAGCGCCGTCAATATGAGCCTGTATGAATTACACCGGGGTTGATGCCTGATATGTTAAGCGGTCAAGCCAACATCTGGCGTCAACCCAACATCTAACGATGGTTAGCCTTTTTTCATCCTGATGAGTAACCCTTATGAAAGCTGTATTTCTGGATGCCGATACATTTAATGATGTCGATATGACGCCCATTCATGACTGTGTCAGTGAGCTGGTCTTGTATCCCACCACTTCACCAGAGGAGCTGGGGCAACGAGCCGCGGGTGCCGATTTGCTGATCACCAACAAGGTCAACATCAGCGCCGATGTGATGACCGGGAAACGGGGCATTCTGGTGGTCGCAACCGGGCTTAACAATGTCGACCTCGAGACCGCCCAACAGCTGGGTGTACCAGTATTGAATGTCCAGAATTACGGCACCGCCTCGGTAGCCCAGCACACCATGATGCTGATGCTGTCACTGGCTGGCCAACTGCCACGTTATCAGCAAGATGTCGCTCAGGGTGCCTGGCAACAAAGTCCTTTCTTTTGTTTGATGAACCACCCGACCCGGGAGTTAACCAATAAACGGCTGGTACTGGTCGGCGAAGGTACGCTGGGCAGTGCCGTGGCACGGCTGGCAGAAGCCTTCGGTATGCAGGTTGAGTTTGCTGCCCGGCCGGGCAAGGCCAATGATACCCGTCCGTCACTGGACAGCCTGTTACCCACGGCCGATGTATTAAGTTTTCACTGCCCACTCACCGAACATACCCGCCATCTGCTCAATGCCGATAACCTCACCCGCATCAAGCCCGACTGCCTGGTCGTGAACTGCGCCAGAGGTGGCATTATTGATGAAGTCGCCGCCTTGAATGCCTTGCAGCAAGGACAGCTGGGTGGACTGGCAGTGGATGTGCTGCCAACCGAGCCACCCGTCGATGGCCACCCACTCCTGGAGGCGCTCAATACTGGCCTGAATCTGATGGTGACGCCTCATAACGCCTGGATCAGCCCGGAAGCGCGGCAGAATATTATCAATCTGACCGCCACCAATATTCGCCAGCTCAACGCGACTGACCAAACCCCGTCAGCTTGATGTACATCAGCGCCGTGGAGATAACATCTCCCATGGCGGTATGGCGCTCGACGATAGGCACTTGCAGGTCGCGCGCCAGCCCTTCAAAGGTCAGATCCAGATGCACTTCGTGAATATGGTGCCGGCGTTTGCTTTTGACGTAGATTTCCGACACTTCGATAAAGCGGTTGGGCAACCTGAAGTTATACAACTCGCGAATATAACGGTTCAGAATGGCGCGGTCGTATTCAATATAAAACCCGCAAATTGGCCGGTTGCCAATAAAATCCAGCAGCTTTTCGATGGCTTCTGCCAGGGCCACACCTTCGAGCCGGTCTTCGCGACGTAAATAATGAATCCGCACCGCGTTCGGGTCGGTTACGGCGTCGGAGCGGATGGTCAGGTCCAGCGATTCGGCCAGACGGATCTGATTACCCCGTACCCGCACTGCTGCCACACTCAGCAACTCGCCCTTTTTTTTATCAAACACACTGGTTTCGCAATCCAGCACCACCACTTCGTCACCCTCGTACGGCTCGGCCAGGTGAGCCCAGCGGCCTTCTGGCAGCATTCGCCGGGGCAAGCGTTCTTCAATCCAGCGACGTAACATCAGAAGTTCTCCAGATGAAAATGCAGTGATAGCTGCTGCTTGAATTTTTTCACCCGGTGCAAGGCATGACGCAGCAGATTGCGGTCGACACTGCGCAGCTGGTTGATGTCCAGTTGCTGACTCAGGCCACGGTTGGGGGCATCATGTTCCAGTTGCTGGCGCAGTCGTATTCTTAAAAAGAACACCAGCGCATCCCGCAACCCTTGAGCGGTCTCGCTATCCAGCACGCCTTTTTCCATCAGTATCGTCAGCCGTTCGAGGGTGTTGCATTCATCGATCGCATGTTCGAATGCCATGGCCCGAACGCCATGCACCAGAGGGAAAATAGCGCCTTTCTTGATATCGATATTGCCGTGATCTTCCCGGATATTGCCCAGAAAGGTCAGAGGGGTTTCGAACTGCAGCGCGGGTTTGGCAAAACGAGCAGATACAATACTGGAGCGCAGGGTTTCCAGCTGCCAGCTGGCCTTGATCGGCCAAAACAGTTCCGGATTACCACATACGGGTTCGCCATCCATAAAAATGGCCATGTTCATCATCGCATCCGGATTGCCGGAATCCAGCCAGCGGGCGACCCGCTCCTGCCAGCCTTCGACGGTATGAATCCAGCTGTCGTTAATAAACATGACGCCTCCCGGACAAGGCGGATAACCAAAATCCAGCAGGGCCTGGTGTAGCTGTTGCAGCAGTGGCAAGACGGCTTCGCGGTCGTGTTCGTTGTTCAGAATGATGGCGTTGTCCTGGTCGGTCTTGAGGATTTGTTCCCCCCGGCCTTCGCTGCCCAGTACCAGAATACAGACGGACTGCCGCAAGCGAGGCGGGAAAATCAGCTCAAACGCCTTGAAGATCAAACGCCGGTTCAGCGTTGTCACCAGTTCCATCAGGGCGGTGATTTTAACCCCCTGGCCATTCAGGGTTTCGATCAGGGTTTCCAGTCGTTTGGCCGCTACCACCAGTTCTTTTAACGATTTGGCCTGGTCAATCCGCATGGCAATAATATGCGAATGGGTCGAAAAGGTACTGAGCATATCCATCAGTTCCAGCAGGCCAACAATCTGGCCTTCCTTGCGAACAACCACACGTTCGATATTGTGCTGGGTCATTTTCAGCAAGGCGCTGAACAAGAATTCGCCGTACTCAACGCCAATCAGGTTGAACTGGGCCACATCGGCGGCACGGGTTTGTTTGGTCTTGTCCCCCAGCAAGGTGGCCTTGACCAGATCGGTGCCGGTCAGAATGCCGATTTCCTCGCCGTCACGTACCAGCAAGGCATCGTGTTTTTTCTCGTACATCAGCGCCGCGACACGGGCCAGACTGGTCTGGGCCGACACGTACACAGGAGGGCGAATCACATCCTCATCAACCCGCGACAGGATAAATTCCGACACGCTGGAATCCTGGCGCTCCACCATCGACTGCTGGGTACCCAGGTCGGTATTAAAGTAAATCGAAAAATCACCGGACTGATCAAGCAGCTGGATAAAGTCGTCGGCCCGCAGCAGATAACACAGGGTTTCTTCCACCGCGGCAAAGGTATGCTTGCAGCCGTTCTCCAGTACCGCCCGGACGTCGAACAAGTCTTCCTTGCCATATTGGGAAAACACCTGCCCGGTCTCGCCATCACGCTCTTCGACCAATCCTTTGTAAATAATATAAATGCCGGGTGCCGGGACACCCTGTTGCAGAATCAGTGCTCCGGCATTAAAAAAGACCAGGTCGAGGCGACTGGTCAACCAGTCGAGTTGCTCATCCTTCAGAAAGGAAAAAGGCGGTTGGTTGAGGTTGATCTGAATGGTCATACCGGGCCTCCGGCGGTTGTTTAACGTTATTATTATTCGGGCGCATCGATTTGCCCGGTGGGGGCTACGAGATGATGTGGATGTTCCCATTGGTCTTATCTTGGCGGATTGTCACGGGTCAAGCCATGTGACCAAAGCAGACATCTTGCAGGGCTGGCGGATTCAGCAAGTCCTGCACTGTGGTATTTTAATAATACCAAGACAGCCGGGCGGACCAGTGTGTACAGCACACATGGTATGCTTCCCCGTTCGCCTTGTGGCGCAGCCTCTTACACCAATAACCTCTAACAATAAGGGTACCTATGATCCAGGTATGGCAACTGGTGTCCATTTCTGTTCTGTATATTGCAACCTTGTTCTGGATTGCCTGGTACGGCGACCGGCGCGCCCATGAAGGACGGCCCATTCATAACACCGGGGTGATTTACAGTCTGTCACTCGCAGTATATTGCACCTCCTGGACGTTTTATGGTGCCGTCGGCCAGGCTGCTTCCAGTGGCTGGAGTTTCTTGTCGATTTACATCGGCCCGATGCTGTTCCTGATGTTTTATTGGCGCTTGCTGGGCAAGATTACCCGTATCGCCAAAGAAAAACGTATCACTTCCATTGCCGATTTTATCGCCACCCGCTATGGCCGTGATCATACTCTGGCGGTACTGGTGACACTGGTTGCCATTCTCTGTGTTGTGCCTTATATCGCCTTGCAGCTGAAAGCCATTTCGACCACGTTTGAACTACTGACCTTGCCTCTGGGCCGCAGTATGGTGGGGGTAAATCACTTCTGGGAAGACACGGCATTTTATATCAGCCTGGCGATGGCATCGTTTGTGATTATCTTTGGTACCCGGGATATCGATGCCAGCGAGCAGCACCCGGGCATGATTCTCGCCATTGCCTTTGAGTCGATGATCAAGCTGATCGCTTTTGTTGCGGTTGGCATCTGGGTGATGACATTCCTGTACGACTACCCGTCCGAGCTGCTGGAGCTGACCACGCAGGTATTGCCCGACCACCCGCTACTGAACAACGACGTCATCAGTCTGTCCTTTTTGTTGCAGACTCTACTGGCTGGCTTTGCCGTACTGAGCCTGCCACGGCAATTCCAGGTCTCCGTGATTGAAAACGAATCGTCCCGTCATCTGCGTACTGCCCGTTTTCTGTTTCCGCTCTATCTGTTTTTAATGATGCTGTTTGTGGTACCAATTGCGCTGACAGGCCATCTGTTTTTGCAGGATATCGGCTTTGCACCAGACACCTACGTACTCAGCTTGCCCGTGGCTCTGGGGCAGGAAACCCTGGCAGTGATGGCTTTTATTGGTGGTGGCAGTGCCGCGACCGGCATGATCATTGTGGCGACCATTGCCGTCAGTACCATGGTCTCCAATGAACTGGTGCTACCGGCCTTTTTCCGCCAGCAAGACAACGAGGATTTGCAGCATTCCAGTAAAGTACGAACCCTGGTGCTAACCGTACGGCGTCTGGTCATTCTGGTGATGATTCTGGCTTCCTATCTGTTCTATCGCCTGGTAGGTGAGTTCGATTCCCTGGCGGCGATTGGTATGCTGTCGTTTGCTGCAGCAGCGCAGTTTGCACCTCCCCTGATTGGTGGCCTGATGTGGCAAGGAGGCAATCGCCAGGGGGCAATCGCCGGTCTGATTGCCGGTACCAGCGTCTGGTTCTATGGCTTGATGTGGCCATTTATCACCCAGAACCTGCCGGGGGTGCAGGGCAGTCAACTGGTGCATATGGTCAGTGGCCTGAACCTCGATAACTTCAGTATTGGCGTTATGCTCAGTTTGCTGGCCAATCTGTTTTTCTATGTGTTGTTTTCCGTTGTCACGAACGCCTCTGTGCGTGAACGTATGCTGGCCGGTGACTTCACCAGTGCCCATGTCATGAGCCAGAACGATCGTCTGGTGCCTGCGTTTGATTGCAAGGTGGATGATGTCCAGGTAGTGCTGGAACGTATTCTGGGTTTTCGCAAAACCGATGATTTTTTCAGCGATTATCAGTCCCGCCACGGCATTCAATACGACAATGCCATCGCCTCCAGCGCCCTGATTCAGGAGGCAGAGAAATTACTGGCATCGGTGGTTGGGTCTTCCTCTGCCCGAGTCATTTTCTCTACCTTGCTGGGCGGCGAACGCATCCAGATTCGTGATCTGGCCTTCCT
Source organism: Oceanobacter sp. 3_MG-2023 (assembly GCF_030688925.1). Taxonomy (NCBI): domain Bacteria; kingdom Pseudomonadati; phylum Pseudomonadota; class Gammaproteobacteria; order Oceanospirillales; family Oceanospirillaceae; genus Oceanobacter; species Oceanobacter sp. 3_MG-2023. The sequence continues at coordinate 40,218 of NZ_JAUYVX010000007.1, read as the reverse complement.
CGCCAGTGAAGCCAGTCAGGCGTTTTCAATGAGCCGGGAACAACTGCAAGCCGCTCTGGAAAATCTGCAGCAGGGGGTCAGTGTTGTTGACAAGGATTTAAAACTGGTCGCCTGGAACCGGCGTTATCTGGAAATATTCAATTACCCCTCCAGCTTTATTTATACCGGCAAACCGATTCAGGAAGTGATTGCCTTTAACGCCGGTCGTGGCTTCTGCGGCACCGGGGATATTGCCGATCAGGTGAACCGGCGCATGAGTTTCCTCAGTACCGGATCGGCGCACCAGTTCGAACGGCTGTTACCTAATGGCGTCGTGATTTATATGCAGGGCCATCCCATGCCCGACGGCGGTTTTGTCACCAGCTTTACCGATATTACGGTGCATCGCCGGGCCGAACAGGCGTTAAAGGAGGCTAATGTCTCTCTGGAACGCCGGGTCGAAAAAAGCTCGCAGAAGCTGGATGATTTGACCTCCCAGCTGATTGAAGCCAACAATTCCAAAACCCGCTTCCTGGCCGCTACCAGCCACGACCTGATGCAGCCGCTGAATGCCGCCAAGCTGTTTGCCTCGACACTGAGTCAGAAGAACCTCAACGACGAACAACAAAAGCTGCTGAATCACCTCGAAGGGGCACTGCAATCGTCCGAAGATGTGCTGTCGGTGCTGGTGGAAATTGCCAAGCTGGATGCCGGTGCCATGGAGCCGGTATTACATCCGGTACAACTCAGTACTGTGCTGAAACCGCTGCGGGATGAGTTTACCGCTCTGGCGGCCGATAAGGGACTGAAGTTGCGGGTACGGGCCTGTGATGATATCTGGGTCACCAGTGATGCCCATTGGTTGCGCCGTATTCTGCAAAACCTGCTCAGTAACGCGGTCCGTTACACCCATCATGGCAGTGTGCTGCTGGGCTATCGCCGTCGCCAGGGCCATATTGTGGTACAGGTATGGGATACCGGTCAGGGGATACCGGCCAACAAGATGCAAGAAATTTTTGGTGAGTTCAAACGGCTGAACGAAGGCAAGCAAGACGTCAAGGGACTCGGCCTTGGACTGGCCATTGTTGATCGCATGACCAAACGTATGGACCATCAGGTCAGCGTGCGCTCCACACCGGGCAAGGGTACCTGCTTCGATCTGGTACTACCGGTTGCCCAGGCAGATGTCAGTCGTCAGGACAATCATGACCAGGCAGTCATCGCTACCGCCAGCTTTGAGGGTATCCCGACCTTTTGTATCGATAATGATGATGAAGTACTGGCTGGTATGCAGGCGTTGCTGGGTAGCTGGCACTGTCAGGTATACGCGTGCAAGGATCTGGCAACGGCCCAGCAAATCCCGTTCAAGCCAGCCATTATGCTGGCTGATTACCAGCTGGATAACGATGAAACCGGCCTGCAGGCAATGTCTGATCTGCGTGAACGGTTTGGCGACCCATCCATTCCAGGGATTCTGATTTCCGCTGACCCTCGCCAATCCGTTGCAGAAGAAGCCAAGGCGCTGGGTTATTACTTCTTGCGTAAACCGATACGTCCAGCGGCACTGAGAGCCCTGATCCGACGACTGGTTTAACCGGGCGGGTTGGTACGGGGCTGCCCTGATGGCATCGGGGCCTGCCCGCACACGCTATCCGGCTCAGCTTTCTGCTTGCGCATTCGCCATTTGGGTATCCGGTTTTTCTATATCCAGGCTTTGCACGGCAATAACGGCCTGGGTTCGGGTGCGGACACCCAGCTTGCGGAAAATAGCCGTAACGTGGGCCTTGATGGTGGCTTCGCTGACTTCAAGGTCGTAGGCAATCTGCTTGTTCAGCATCCCTTCGGCCATCATGGTCAGTACCCGGAATTGCTGCGGTGTCAGGCTGGCCAGACGCTCGGCAATATCCAGTGCATTCTGGTTCGGGTGGTGTTGGTGACGGCGGGCAATATCGGGCAAATACAATTCCCCTTCCAGCACTTTACGAATCGCCACGGCAATATCTTCCAGCGGTGAGGATTTGGCAATGTATCCGGATGCCTGATGATCCAGCGCCTGACACATAATGGCGGGATCTTCACAAGCCGACACCACAATGACGGGAATTTCAGGGTAATGGGAACGCAAAAACACTAATCCGGAATAGCCATGGGCACCGGGCATTTGCAGATCGAGCAAAATCAGATCAGCATCCGAGTTCTGCTCAACAACACGCTGCAGCTCCGGTAATGAGTCGGCCTGGGGGATGGTGGCATCGGGTACCAGCTGTTTGACAGCCTGGTGCATCGCGGTGCGGAATAAAGGATGGTCATCGGCAATAATGATTTTTTGGGCAAGCTGCATGGATCCTCCTGAGCGAACAGCGCTTGCTGTTCGGTGATGCCTCCGGCGGGACGGTCAGGCCGGATCATCTTAAACGGGCTGGAAAGCCAACAAAAAACAACGCCGATTACAGAATTAACTGTAATCGGCGTGTTTGAGTCTGATCGATCAGCGTCTTCGAATCAATATATTCAAATCAACGCCTGTTAATCTAATCAGCGATTTTTACGCTCTTCAATCAGACTATCGACCACGGTCGGATCCGCCAGAGTAGATACATCTCCCAGAGCATCGTGCTCATTGGCTGCAATCTTGCGCAAGATACGACGCATGATTTTGCCGGAACGGGTTTTTGGCAGTCCTGGGGTAATCTGGATCAGATCCGGTGTTGCTACCGGCCCAATCTCGGTACGAACCCATTTACGCAGCTCCTGTACCAGCTCTTCGCTGCCTTCTTCCCCTGCATTCAGGGTGACATAAACATAGATACCCTGACCCTTGATGTCGTGTGGGTAGCCAACCACTGCGGCTTCCGCCACTTTCGGGTGAGCAACCAGTGAGCTTTCCACTTCTGCTGTACCCATGCGGTGGCCAGACACGTTGATAACGTCATCAACCCGACCGGTAATCCAGTAGTAACCATCTTCGTCACGACGGGCACCGTCACCGGTGAAGTACATGCCACGGAAGGTGGAGAAGTAGGTTTGCACAAAACGATCGTGATCACCAAAGACGGAACGTGATTGACCCGGCCAGCTGTCCACCATCACCAGATTACCTTCTGTAGCACCATCCAGAATCATGCCGGAGTTATCCACCAGCGCTGGCTGGACACCAAAGAACGGACGAGTAGCCGAACCCGGTTTTAATGCTGTGGCACCTGGCAGCGGGGTGATCATGATGCCGCCCGTTTCGGTTTGCCACCAGGTATCAACGATCGGGCATTTGTCTTCGCCGACAGTTTTGTTGTACCAGTCCCAGGCTTCCGGGTTGATTGGCTCACCCACAGACCCCAGCAAACGCAACGAGCTACGTGAGGTGCCTTCAACAGCAGCCGTGCCTTCAGCCATCAGCGAGCGAATGGCCGTTGGTGCGGTGTAAAGGATATTGACCTGATGCTTGTCGACAATCTGGCTCCAGCGATTGATCGCCGGGTAATTCGGCACCCCTTCTGAAATCAGGGTGATGCCACCATTCAGCAACGGGCCGTAAATCAGGTAGGTGTGACCAGTAATCCAGCCAACATCGGCGGTACACCAGTAAACGTCACCATCATGATAATCAAATACATATTGGTGGGTAATCGATGCCCACACCATATAACCACCGGTTGAGTGCACCACCCCTTTGGGCTTGCCAGTAGAACCGGAGGTATACAGGATAAACAGTGGATCTTCAGAATCCATTGCTTCTGCCGGGCAGTTGGGAGACGCCAGTGCCACCAGGTCGTGATACCAGACATCGCGATGTGGATGCCATTCAACATCAGCACCGGTACGCTTGACGACAATCACTTTTTCCAGCGATTTGATCGCTGGGTTGGTCAATGCTTCATCCACGTTGGCTTTCAGGGCAACGGTACGACCCGCCCGTACGCCTTCGTCAGAGGTAATAACCAGCTTGGTGTTGGAATCCTCGATCCGGCCTGCCAGAGCTTCCGGAGAGAAACCACCAAAGACCACGGAGTGAATGGCACCGATCCGGGTACACGCCAGCATGGCAACCGCAGCTTCAGGAATCATCGGCATATATATGCAGACCACATCACCACGATGAATGCCCTGGCCACGCAAGGCATTGGCAAAGCGAGACACTTCTTCGTGTAACTCTTTATAGGTGATGGTTTTGCTTTCATCCGGGTTGTCGCCTTCCCAGATAATGGCGGTCTGATCGCCACGGGTTTCCAGATGGCGGTCAAGACAGTTGTAGGCCATGTTGGTGGCACCGTCTTCAAACCAGCGGATGTCGACGTTGTGATCGTCGAAAGATACATTGCGGACCTTGGTAAATGGGCGCATCCAGTCGATACGTTCCATTGCTTGCTCACGCCAGAACCCTTCCGGGTTGATGACGGATTGCTGATACATTTGCAGGTATTTGTCGTTATCGATCCAGGCTGAATCAGCAAACTCCGGCTTGACCGGATAAACTTTCTGGTCGCTCATGGCGTACTCCCCTATTTTATTTATTTTATATGATCGCGAATTCCGTGTAGCCGAGGCGGCGATACAAACTGCTGACCCATATTGGTCATAGGTGGGTAGGCAAAAAATTAGACAATGGTCTATTCGAGCTAATCCGGATTATTTCTCAATCAGGATTGAACATTATGAGCCATCCTCAAACCACGTATTTCCCCGTAATAAGTGAGCTGGGTACACTTTCCGACCATACATTGTCTTCTGTCCGGTAGCGGAATTGCATACCACAACCACTCGCTCTTGCCCCGTTCCCAACAACACACCATACACACTCAAACCCTTGCAGTGTGTGGATTTGTACCAGCCTGAACATCACGAAACCGCGTATCAATAACGGTTTAGAAAATATGATCCTGAGCATAACACCACTAAAAACATAAGTTACATCAGCCATTTAGCCGATTTAGTCGGCTATAGGTAGTTATACCAGTGTCGCTTTAGCGGTACGACTTTTGGCTAATTTTATCCTCATAGGGGACTAACCATAGTGGCTGCGCAGAACAATGATAATTACAAAAGGAGAGCGAGCACATGCGCAAAATCTCACTGATCTTGTTGGCTACGGCAACCCTGCCGATGGCGGTACAAGCTGCAAACACAGAATTCAGCTACGGCGGCTACATCAAAGTAGATGCCATGATGTCCAACTACTCTGAAGGTGAAATCACTTCGACCAGCAGTGGTCGCGATTTTTATGTTCCTTCATCAATCCCAACCGGTACTGCTGGCAACGACAGCAGCGCCTTTGATATGGGTGCGCAAACATCTCGCATTAACTTCAAAACCGTTACTACCCTCAACTCTGGCGAAAAAGTCACTACCTTTGTTGAAATGGACTTTCTGACCGGAACAGGCAACGAGGTGGTATCCAACTCCAACTCACCACGTCTGCGTCATGCTTTCTTCAAGCACGGCAACTACACCTTTGGTCAGACCTGGACAACCTTCATGAACACCGGAGCATTGCTGGAAACCGTCGACTTCCTCGGCGTCAGTGATGGTACTGTTTTTGCCCGTCAGGCCCAGATCCGCTATACCAATGGCGGCCTGCAACTGGCACTGGAAAATCCGGCAACCACTGTAAACGGTGTTGGTAATACAGATGATTCCGCTCTGCCAGACCTGGTGGCTCGCTATAACTTCAAAGCGGGTAATGCCGATCTGTCGGTGGCGGGTATCGCCCGTAACCTGTCATACAAGGACGAAGCCAATAACATTGATGAATCCATCATGCGCTTCGGTATGAACGTTTCCGGTAAACTGATGGTTGGCAAGGATGATCTGAAGTTCAGCATCACCAAGGGTCACGTTGCCCGCTACGTTGGCCTGGCCATGTCCAGCGATGCAACTCTGACCAATAAAGGTGATCTGGTTGGTAATGACGTAACAGCCGCATTTGTTGGTTATCGCCACCACTGGAATGACAGCTTTCGCAGCACCGTTGGTTACAGCATGGTCTCTGCTGACAATCATGCCGATGCGGGAGACAGTGTGAACAAGTCTTCCAAGAGCATGCGTGCCAACGTGATGTGGAGCCCAGCTGAGAAAATGACTTACGGTGTTGAGCTGAGTAAAGCCACACTGGAAAAAGAAAGCGGTGTTGATGGTGATATGACGCGTGCGCAGTTTACTGCCAAATACGCCTTCTGATTTATCCTTTCGATCGACAAACAACCCGACGTTATGTCGGGTTGTTTGTCGCTGCCCTTATGATATCCGCACGTATAATCCGATACTGGCAGCACTCTTTTATTCTTGGCCTGATCAGCCCAAATTGCTAATGAATAGCTATTCATCATATCTGGGACAATCACTGCGCAAACCGTTACGTCATGATGGTTATTAGCGGTTGTTTTACCGATCTCACCGCCTTTCGCTTGAGCCTTTCGCTTCAGTCTTCCCTTGCTATTCCAGTACTTGAACAAGTGCTTGAGTGCTTGTTTTTTAAACAAAAGCTTCTTTTGATTCTTTCGTTTTTGTATAGTTCTGTCACATTCAGTCCGCAGGAAGCCTTACATGAATCGACAATTATCCAACCCGTTGTGCCGAACTCTGATTCTTGCTGCGATAACAGCCGTATCCACGCCAGCAATAGCAGAATATGAAAACCGCTCTTTCAGTGTGTTTGGTGCTGCTGGTATGCAATACATCAACTATAGCGAAGAGTTGAACGACTATTACGGCGTTGATATGAAGTCGTCTTTCGAAGCCGTCAATTTTGTCCAGCGTTCCGGTGGTTACACTGCCGTTAATGAAAAACTGGGGTTTTCGATTATCTCCGCCTCAACCCTGCTGAGCTTTGAAAATGACGAAGACTGGGAAATGCAAGGGCAAAATGGTTACGTCCAGCACAATACCACCTCGCTGAGCTTTCAGACCCTGGACATGATGATGTCGTATCACTTCCAGAATGGCTGGTATACATCCGCCGGCATGCACTACCAGAAGACAGCGTTTTCGCGCTTTGACTGGAGTACAGGTTCGGCCAACGATGCCTACAACAGTACGATCGAAAACTCGATTCGCGATAATCCGGCCATGATGGAAGTGGTACAACAGTACATCGATCAGGTCGATTCGATCACCAGCGAAGACGAGTATTTTGCGGCCATCAAGAACGAACCGGAAGCCAACCAGACGGTTGTATTTGAGGATGCCAGTAATTTTGGTGTCATGGTGGGCATTGCTTACGACAGCTACTTCATGAACCAGTCCAGTGGTATGCGTTATCAGTTCTCACTGGAAGTGGGCACACCGGTCTACGAAAAAATCCTTAACAGTAGCCATAGCGGCTCTCTGGACCGCACCTTTGGTGGTGGCCTGGATGTCACTGGCAAGCTGGGCATCGGCTACCAGTTCAGCCGCAAACTGAGCACCATGCTGCTCTTTACCGGGCTGTACAGTCATCGCGACAAACTGCAGGAATGGTCCAACGCCCTGGATTCAGTCACGCTGCCAGAAAATACCCTGTATGCGGCGGCGTCCTATCTATCGCTGGGCTGGAACTTCAAATAACCGGATAACCCACCGCTCCGACAGGGCTAAACCCCGGTCGGCGGTGACGGTTCCACAGACGCTTTTCCATAAGCAGACCAGCTGGTGATACGATGATCGATCACCGGTACCCCTACGGTGAAATGATATAACACCTGTTGCTGGTCGTTTTGCAGCCCCAACAGGTTGTGCACCATATCGTCGTAATAGCAACCGATACCGGTACCTCGCAGCCCCGCCGCTTCGGCTTCCAGATATAACACCTGTCCTATGGCACCGGCCTGCCAGTATAGATGGCGATAGCGCCATGGCTCCGCCTCCATGCCGTCACAATCGGCCAGCATCGCCAGACTGAAGGCACTCTCCCCGGCAATGGCCTGCTGACAGCTGAGGCGCATGGCAGTACGTCGGGTACCAGCCGCCAGCAGCCGATAAAACGGCAGATGTTCCGGAGCTGACTCCACCGGCTGCCACTGGAATTCTGCCCGTAACGACGCCTGCATATCAGTCAATGACCGACCGGTATCACGTTGCAGGCAGTACAAGCCAGAGGGCAAGCCTTCAACCTTGTGCACAAACAGCATCAGCTGGATACCATGGCTGAGTGGCAAGGTATGCCACGGGCTGTAATCCGATCGTGGCAGGCAATGATCCAACAAGGTATAGAAATCCGCCAACGCCATGCCTCCGGCAGCATCAAATGCCTGCGCCGAACGACGCTGTCGAATCAGCCGGGCCGCCGGTTGCCGGGCTTCAGAACCGCTGGCGATGGCAGGTGCTGGCCAGTCCGCCGCGGCCAAACGTGTGGTTGCCGAGGCTGGGCTGGTGGCTGGAATACGAGCAGCTGCGGCCACTTCGTCAATAACCGGCCACTGATACATATGCCGGGGGTCGAGCACATTGGCCCTGCCCATCCACTCTTTCTGCTGCCCCAGCCAGGCGGTGATTTGTTCTGCTTCTTCTGCTGATGCGCTATCAGGATGCCTGTTGGCCAGTAAATTCAATAAACAATCCGGATGCTCGGCTTCTGCCATTGAACCATCGGCTTGCTGCAGATCCTGTGGGCGATCCAGCCCCAGCAAGCTGGCCAGTGTTGAGTCCGCCAGCGCCACCGGCCGGATCTGGTGCTGATGCCAGCCCAGTGTGGATGCCGCAAAACTGACCGCAGCCAATGCATGCCCCACATCAAGCTGACAATAACGATAAGCCCGCTCGCCGTACTTCCAGGCTTCCCGCCAATGTACGGAACTCAAGCCAAGGTACAGCAAGGGTTCCGGACTTTCCTCCTCCAGGCCCAGCGGACAACGCAACTCCAGTGCGTGTTGATCCGGCCGATAGTGATACACCCCGTCTTCCAACCCCGCCATCGAGCGCACCAACAGATAACACTCGGTCGGGTGCAGGTTCCCACTGGATGGATTCACCCGTAGTGACCACTTGGCATTGCCAAATTGTTTCCAGGCCGACAAGGCCAATGACAGCTCCAGCAATAACCCCAGCTGTGCCAGATCCGGAATCACAACCGCTTCGGACGATTGCCCGACCGACGGCTGCCACAGCTGCTCCCAACGGCGTGCATCCGGCCGGGCCATCAGGTCGGTATCCCCCAAAGGCAAGGGAACCAGACGAGCACCGTCATAACGGCGGAACGGGTTCGGCTGGGCATCCCAATCGAGGCTTTCCGGCCCGGCAGCGTAAGCATCCGGCAAGTGTCGGGTACGTTGGTGGTATTCCCGGATTGGCATACGGCCTCACTCAATAGGGTTAATGGGCGATAGGGTTAATGGGTAACTGGCGGTTCCGCGCTGATTTCGTCTGGAAAACAGGTCACCAGATGAAATGGATTGCCTGCTTCATCAGGAAAACACACCAGCAGCATCTCCTGCTCCGGGTTTTCTTCCAGATGCCCGGTGTTGATCAGCATGCCCATGGTGCCGGGTTCGGCAAAGACATGGCTTTCCGGTGCACTCGGCACAGAGCCATCATTGATGATGGTAACGGTGGCGAAAACAGCATCGCCTTTTTGCCATTGTGTCATGTCGCAACTCCTGTCGTTGTTGGTTTTGTCGTGTCGTATTAACGACAATCACCACAGTATCGGTCGGTTACAAACGTCGGCCATAACCGGTGCCGGATAAGGTTTTCCCTTGAAAACAGCGGGTTGTCACAACGTGAACATGACAACGGGTCGTCACTGCTTTCTCTGGAATACCCTATGCAGAGCAAAAGCTTTGCCATGCCCTTGCCACAGAGGAGTTGCTTTATGCCTGTTTCACTGGAACCTGTTACCCTCCAGCCTGCCACGATCAGCTGGATGATCGAGCACGGCTTTGATCCTCAGCGTCCTGACAGACCAGCTCGCTACAATGATACGCCGCTGATTCTGGCCAGCCGCCAGGGGCGTCTGGATGTGGTCGCCGACCTTGCTATCGTCGGCGAACCTGCCATGGCGCTGAATCACCGCAATATGGATGGCACCAACGCGTTGTGGGCTGCTGTGGTCGCCAATGACTATGCCATCGCTGATTTATTGGTCACTCTGGGCATCGATATAGATAACCTCAATGACAACGGTGCCAGCGTCCTGATGTATGCTGCGTCCAGCGGCAAAGCTTCCTGGGTGGCCTGGCTGCTCGAAAAAGGGGCCGATACCCAGGCTGCAACACTCGACGGTTTTACCGCCCTCGATCTGGCCAGTAATATTGACTGCCTGCGGTTGCTCAAGCCTTCCCGGACACGCGCAGCAGAAGCCTGAATCCTGACCGGACGGTCAACCACAAAACCTGACTGGTATCGATGGAGAGTAATTTTTAAATGGATATTTCCAGTGAAGACCTCACCGCCGTTTGGCTGACGATCAAACTTGCCGTCCTGGTGACCGCGATTCTTTTACTGATCGCCACCCCTATTGCCTGGTGGCTGGCCCATACCCGCCACCCCTTACGCGGCCCCGTCAGTGCGCTGGTGGCGTTGCCACTGGTCTTGCCGCCCAGCGTGCTGGGGTTTTATCTGCTATTGACCATGGGGCCGCACGGCCTGATTGGTCAACTGACCCAAAGCCTGGGACTGGGAACCTTGCCGTTTACCTTTGCCGGTCTGGTGGTGGCATCGGTGTTTTATTCCCTGCCTTTTGTTGTACAGCCAATACAAAACGCGCTGGAAGCCCTGGGCGAGCGCCCGCGGGAAGCCGCCGCCACTCTGGGGGCCGGGCCATGGGATACCTTCTTCCATGTGATCTTGCCTCTTGCGCGTCCCGGTTTTTACACCGCTGCCGTGTTGGGGTTTGCGCATACGATTGGCGAATTTGGTGTGGTACTGATGATCGGCGGTAATATTCCCGGTGTCACCCAGGTTATTTCTGTGCAGATTTATAATCATGTCGAAGCGCTGGAGTACGGCCGCGCCCACACCCTGGCTGGCGGTATGGTGGTGTTTTCCTTTGTAGTGTTACTGCTGTTATACGGATTTCGTCGCGATCAGGGAGCCAAACCACTGCTATGAATACTGTTACCAAACAAGAGTCTGCAGCAACCCGGGTCCAGGATGACCTGCGAGTACGCTGTCATTTGCAGCGCCCGGATTTTACTCTGGATGTTGACCTGACCCTTCCGGGCCGGGGAGTCAGTGTGCTGTTTGGTCATTCCGGCTCAGGCAAAACCACGCTGTTACGCTATATCGCCGGGCTTGAACGAGCCAATGGCACTTTGCTGTTTAAAGACCAATGCTGGCAAGACGAACAGCATTTTGTACCGACCTTTCAACGGGCACTGGCCTATGTCTTCCAGGAATCCAGCTTGTTTGACCACCTCACCGCGGCCGGTAATCTGCAGTTTGCGATCAAGCGTGCTCGCGGCAAGGTCGACAAGGAGGATTTTGAACAGGCGATTGATTTGCTCGGTATCCACCACACCCTGAAGCGTTACCCTCACCAGCTTTCGGGCGGCGAACGCCAGCGGGTGGCCATTGCCCGCGCCTTACTCAGCAAACCACGTTTATTACTGATGGATGAACCTCTGGCATCTCTGGATGAACGCCGCAAACAAGAGATCTTGCCCTGGCTTGAACGCCTGAAAACCCATCTGGATGTACCGATTGTGTACGTCACTCATTCCCCGGCAGAAGTCGCCCGGCTGGCCGATTATCTGGTGGCACTCAAGGATGGACGGGTGATTGCCAGTGGCACCTTGAATGACACCCTCACCCAAATCAATTCGCCGCTCCAGCAGGGGGAAGAAGCCAGCGTGGTACTGCAGGGTCATATCCGCGAGCGTGACCACCACTGGCAATTGGTGCGTATCGGTTTTGCCCACCCGGAACACAGCCGAGATGATGACGGCTCTATCTGGATCAGTGATCCGGAGGTTGGCAATCTCCCCCCGGATGGATCGACAGCCAGTGCCAGTGACAACACCGGCTCCCATGCCGACGATCTTGACCAGCCAGTGCGGGTACGGATTCTGGCCAGTGACGTCAGCCTGTCCCTGAGCCGCCATGATGACACCAGTATCGTCAACGCCCTGCCCTGCATTGTCGAAGCCATCAGTGACGATGAACACCATTCTCTGGCGCTGGTACGGGTCAAGGTGGGAGAAACTCTGCTGCTGTCACGCATGACACGACGTTCGGTGATGCACCTGGCGCTGACGCCCGGCAAAACGCTGTGGGCACAGGTAAAATCTGCAGCGCTGGTGTAACTTGCGGCAGCTGGATTGACGCTGGCGATAGCCGCCTGGCGTCAGTCCCTGCGCCGCGATTCAGTCACTTTCACCCCATAGATATTCGTCGATTTCTTTCATCAGGTAAGCATTGTCTTGCAGATTGGCCGCCAGCGCTTCTGCTTCCTCACGGCTGTAACCATGCAGGTTAAAACTGGTGGTGCCGGCCGTATCGCCATCGTAAAACAAGTGCACAAGAAGCAACCAATTGTCGGTTAGTCGGGTTGGTCGCAGCTCAACCGCTGCACGTAACTTGCCTTCCAGCTGCAGCAGATAATGGCTGCTGCTATCCAGGGCCGCAGCATTTACCGGTATATCCTTTGTCATAGCGGACTCCTTTTCAGGTACTCCACCAGTGCCGCATCCATGGTGCTGACGTGCAAATCAAACCAGCCGGGCAATTGCTCCAGCGCATAGGCGCGACCAAAGCGCACCCGCCCTGCTTCAACACGGGCACGGAAGTTGGTCATCTCTCCCAGCACCCGGTTATGCTCGCCCCGATGTTCGGCGCTGGCAGGATAACCGGATTGCATCATCAGGCTGTTTTCACGCTCAAAATGCTCGGCCAAGTGATCGGTCAGCTGGCCAAACTGCTGAATAAATGCAGCGCCGGAAGCGGCTTTCAGTTGTGCCAGTCGCTCGGTAAATTGCTGATGGTCGGCATCAATATCAGCGTGACCAAGCATTAACTGGGGAGTAGTTGGGTCAGTGGTCATTAACTATCATCATCCGCAAGGCTGAGAGCCATTTGATACACCACGCTACCACCCACTTCATCTCGTGGGTCCAGTAGCAATAATTTTGTCAGCACCTGTTCAGCCAGTTCGATATGCCCCGCCCGCAACGACACAAAACCCAGGGCTTTCAGGCTGTACAGGTACAAGCGCACCGGACCATGAATGCCCGTACCAGGCAGCTGGTCAAACGGTGGCGAGTCCGGACTTAATAAACGCCAGTCGGGCTGAAAACCCGCTTGTTGCGCGGCCCGCTGTAAAACCTGTCCAATCAGTTGCCGGGCAGCATCCAGACAGTTGGCATAGGCATACATTTTGTAGAGTGCGATTTGTACTTCCAGCTGATCCGGCAGATGCTCGGCAACCTGTTGCAACAGTCGTTCGGCCCGGTGCCAGTCACGGGCAATATCAATCGGTTCACGCAAAAGCCGCTGCACCTCCAGCGAGATCAGACCATCAGGACTCAAGGGGGCATCGTTAAACAGTTCTCGTACCAGCATGGTCAGTCGGACTCCCGAGTCAGGCGGCATTTACCGAAGTACTGGATTGGCGGGCAAGGGTTTCGGGCAGCAGTCCCTGCTGCCGAATCCAGCGTTTGAAGGCTTTCATCACTGGTCGTGTCAGCCGGGTTTCTGCCAACAAGCGCCGCTCGTAAACGGCCAGAGTCAGTGACGGGTCCAGCTCTGCCAACGATTCATCCGGCAATTCAGCTGCCTGGGATTGCACTCTGGCCCGATACAGACACTGGCGAGCGCGTACGATCAGCGCGTGCGTATCATCCCCCAGCAACTCGCCGGGCTGGTGTTTGACGGCATCGTAAAGCCAGCTCATTCGCACTTTTTCATGTCGGGGCATTTTGCATTTACCATCCAGTACCTTAAGCATCACGGTGGTGGCGCAATCCACTTGCTCTGGGGTCAAGGGGTGATTGATCACCCAGACGCGGACCTGTGCCTCGACGGTCAGCTCGGCAGACAAGGTTGGGTCAGTCAACATGGCTATGGCTCCCTTTTGACGGTGGTTGGCTGCTGTGCCAGACAGCGATCGCGATATTCGTGCAATGATTCTTCGATCCCCAGATACGCATAGTCAGAGACCGGCTCGACTCCAACAGCACGAAGCTTGTCGGCTGGGCCGTCACCCACACGAGCCACCAGCACGGCGTCGCAGTCCTTGATCGTGGTCAGGATATCGGCCATGGCGGCATGATCCGCGCTATGGCCGTGGCAATACAGTCCAACGTCTCGCTGCTCCTGCCGCTCAATCCCTGCCTGGCTCAATTGATAGATAATAAAGTGACGGGCGTGACCAAAGTGCTGATTGATCGAGATATCATCCTTGCTGGCAACCGCTACGCGCCAGCTGGATGATGCTACCGGCCCAGTCCCAGGCACAGATATCGACTCAGACACGAACGTTTAACCGCGCCGCAGCCGCTTCCCGGACTTCGCTGTCGTCGTCATCCAGAACCGGGGTCAGGGCATCCAGCGGAGCATTGGCCACCGCTTCCAGTCGCACGGTCCAGTCCGGGTCATCAAGCAGCACCACGACGTCCGGCCCCTGTAGCCGGGACGCAACAATACGGCGTACTTCCGGTTCCGGGTCGTAAGCCATCATGACCAGACTTTCTTCCGGCAGGCGTTTCGCCACCATCTTGCGCACCTGGCGGTCTTCATCTCGCATAAAGCGGAACAGTCGTCCTTCCGGCAGGCGTTGAACGACATAGGCTCGCACCAGGTAATCACGATCAACCGCCATTTTTTCCAGCTGTTCCAGCGGCAAGCGATCGGCCACGGTAATACGCACTTCCCGGTCTTCGTCGTTCATCAGGGCGTGCAGTTGCTCTCGCGGCAGACGATAGGCAACGGCTCGGCGCACCGCTTCGTCAGAATCCGTCACCAGTTGGTTCAGGTCGTCCAGCGGCGCATATCGAACCGCGATGGCGCGCCGCTCCCAAAAGGCATCGGCGAGGTAATGCCGTGCCAGCTCTGGGTTAAAACGTAAGAAACGATCCATTTGCCGACCGCTATCTACCGCAATACAGGCATCTCCCGGGATGCAGCGCCCTGCCAGTAGCAGATTGGCGCGATAGCGACAACGGCGACAGTCACCAATGGGAGTGAGATTCTCGGTATCGGAATTCATGCTGGCTCCGCTAGTCGTCAATAATTTCGGCAAATACGATCCCGGAAGCGACTTCAACATCCCGCGTCAGGGTCGAGCAATGATCACGGGAATCGACCAGAAACACGTTGAATCCCGGCCTTTCCAGGTAGGGAAACGGGTAGTTGATATCGTCATCGAAGCACCAGGTAAAGTGCATGCCCTTGTACTGTTCACGCAGCTCGAGCAGCGTTTTTTCACTCAAACCCTGCTGTTCGACATAGTCAAAAATCGCTTGCAGTTGATGGCGGTTACTCATGATGAACTCTCCTGCTGTCTGGCCCAGGTCGCCCGTGCGGACGCTTCCATAATTTTTAACAACCAGGGTGGTGGCGTTTGATCCAGCACCCGTTGAAACTCAGCCATCATGGCTGTGGCAGCCCGAGGTGTACCGGATTTGACCGGGTGCAAACCAGCATTCACAACCTTGGCGCTGGCAAGGCCGCCAATGGTCAGTGCACATAACACATGGCAATCACGGATCAGATTGGCTCTGGCGCTGTGCTTGTCACCCTTGTATTGCTCAACCAGCACTCTCGGGGCTGGTACTTCACGAACATCAATCAGACGAACTTCCAGTGCCGATACCTGATAAACCAGAAAACGTTCACAGGTGCCAAACGGGCCATCGACACGATCACCACGATTGGAGGCACAGGCAATACGCACAGATCCTGGCATATCACCTTCCTGATAAGGCTGTGGTGAGGGCACCGACTGGCGCATATCCACACCTTGACCACGTAACAGCGCAATCACTTGGCGCAGGGTGTCATCGTCGACCGGTTTTAATGCGCCTCGACCAGCCTGGCGCAGGCGATTCAGACGCAAGCGTCCAAGCCGTTGTGGCGTCAGCGGCAACCCTACCGCCCGGATCAGGATATCCATCCATTCAGCCAAAGCGATATCGGGCAACAACCGCGATGCCATCCCAATCCGCAGCGCGACGTGGTCGGTTAACCCTGACGCCGCGGCCACCTCAAGCCTCCGCGCCGCGTTTTGCCCGGACGGTCAGAGGCAAGTCCGGTTTACCTGGCAAGGTAGCTATGATGTAGCTGGAGCCATCGCCCAGGGTCAGTTCCCCTCCCCAGGCATCGGCGGAATCAAATTCGATAGTGGTAATAATATCTTCCTGGTCTTTCTTCGGGACATACAGGGTCAGTTCACCCTTGTCGTTTTCGCGCAGCATGATATTGGGCATGGGAGTCATCCTAGGTATTGTCATTCATGAGTTCAGCCACTGTTTACGATCTGCATGCGCTGATAAATCTCCTTACAGAGCACGCCATGCGCGATTCAGTGTGACCAGAAGGTATATTGAGGCATCCGTTACAACTGGAGATCCAGCTGGCGGAAACCAGAAAACCACGAGTGCCAGAGGCAACTCGCGGTTTCAACAACTGACCATCAGCGACCAGCGACAGGGCAACCCCGCGCAGGTCCAGCGGTAACACCCCACTAACAGGTGTTACCGCAACCGACTGGCGATTATCTGACCAGGTCGTAGTTATAATCAGTTGTTTGCATGCCACGAGTGTCGTCATCCAGACGTTCCAGCACAGAGTTAACCAGTGTGGTCAGAATCTGCATGGCACCTTCATAGCCGAGGGTAGTTTGGCGATGCAGGTGGTGACGGTCGAAGATCGGGAAGCCGATACGGATCAGCGGTACTTCGAACTCTTTGCCTTTGTAAAGCGTGTCACGCTGGATGAACTTGCCGTAGCTGTTACCAATCATGAAATCTGGCTTGTTGGTGAATACCAGTGAGCGCATATGCCACAAATCCTTACCGACATGAACTTCACAGTCAGCACCTTGTGGGTAATTGGCCAGCATGGCGTCCATCATTTTTTTCCAACGCTTGTTACCGTTGTTGGCAAGAATATGAGTTGGTTCACAGCCCAGTTCCAACAGGAAGTGAGTCATGCCTTCGACATAATCCGGATCACCCCACAAGGCAAATTTCTTGCCGTGCAACCAGGTGTGTGAATCCGTCATCATATCGACCAGACGACCCCGTTCTTTTTCCAGAGAGGCGGCAATCGGCTTGCCGGTGATTTCGCTGACTTTCATCAGGAATTCGTCGGTCCAGCCCAGACCCATCGGGATCTTCAGCGCAGGTACGGCATGCTTCCAGGTGTTCTTGACGTACTTGGTGGTTTTGGTCAGCTGGTTAGGCTGCAACATGATGGTGTTCAGCGCGTTAGGCGCATCTTTCACTTCATCCTGAGTGGTGCCACCAGCGTACATGCGGAACTGGCCATCAGCCGGGGTATCCAGTACTTCATCCGGATCAGACAGCAGGGTGAAATCGACATCCATCTCTTTCATCATGCGTTTGATAACGCGGTAGTTACCCAGATAGGTTTCAAAGCCTGGTACCAGGTTCAACTTGCCGTTGCTACCCACTACCTTGTCTTCCATGTAGTTCAGGGTGAAGTAGCGGGCAATACCTTCAAACATATTGTCCCAACCAGTCACATGCGAACCCACAAACGATGGCGTATGTGCGAATGGTGTTGGGTACTCCTGCGGCACGTGTCCTTCTTTTTTGGAGTTATTGATAAAGGCGTTAAGGTCATCACCAATAACTTCTGCCATGCAGGTGGTTGACACGGCAATCATGTCTGGCTTGTAAGTTGCCTTACAGTTTTCCAGACCGTCTTTCATGTTTTGCTGGCCACCAAATACTGCGGCGTCTTCTGTCATTGAGTCAGAAACACAAGCCACTGGCTCTTTGAAGTGACGGTTGAAGTAGGTACGGAAGTACGCCACACAACCCTGGGAACCGTGTACGTAAGGCATGGTTTTTTCAAAACCCAGGGCACACAGAACAGCTCCCAGTGGCTGACAAGCCTTGGCCGGGTTGACGGTCAGGGCTTCACGCTGGAAGTTCAGCTCCTTGTACTCTTCAGAGGTGGTCCACATGAAGGTTTCGTCAATTTTTTCCTGACTGTGGGCTTCTTCGAAACTGGCTTTCTTGTTGCTCAGTGACTCTTTGTAATCATCATCACGGAACAGCGGATAGCTTGGTTTAATGTTGTCTACTGACTGGCTCATAAGAGTCCTCCTCTCCCGCGCCACTAATCTGTGGTCTGGCGGGTAAATGGGATGATTCAGATGAGGGCAACCACGCCCTCACCCGTTCGTGCATCGGGAAATCAGGCGCTTGCTGCCACAGCGGAGTCTTCCGCTTCGGTTTTCTTCCATGGCGCAGCCAGCATTTTCCAGCAAGGGTTATTCAGGGTCATATCCATGTCGCGGGCGAAGATGGCGAAACCATCAAAGCCGTGATACGGGCCGGAATAATCCCAGGAGTGCATTTGACGGAAAGGCACGCCCATTTTCTGGAAGATGTATTTTTCCTTGATGCCGGAACCGATCAGGTCTGGTTGGACCTTTTTCACGAACTCTTCAAATTCGTAACCAGTCACATCATCGTACAGCAGGGTGGAGTCACCCATTTCTTTCAGAGTACGGTCGTAATCATCGTTGTGACCGAATTCATAACCGGTACCAACCACTTCCATACCCAGATCTTCATAGGCACCAATCACGTGACGAGGACGCAAGCCACCGATGTACAGCATGACGCGCTTGCCTTCCAGGCGTGGACGGTACTTGGCGATCACGGCTTCCCATTCTGGTTGGTACTTGGCAATCACTTCTTCACACTTGGCCTGGATGCTTTCGTCAAACTGGGCAGCAATCTTGCGCAGTGACTCACAGGTTTTGGTAGGACCGAAGAAGTTGTATTCCATCCACGGAATCTTGTACTTCTCTTCCATGTGACGGGAGATGTAGTTCATTGAGCGATAGCAGTGAACCAGGTTCAGTTTCACTTTTGGCGTCAATTCGATCTCAGAGATGGTGCCATCACCAGACCATTGCGCCACAACTCGCAAGCCCATTTCTTCCAACAGGATACGGGAAGACCAGGCATCACCACCGATGTTGTAATCGCCGATAATGGCAACGTCGTATGGTGTGGTTTCAAAACTGTTGTCTTCGTCACGGGCACCCAGTGCCCAGTCACGGACGGCATCGTTGGCAATGTGGTGACCCAGGGACTGGGAAACGCCACGGAATCCTTCACAACGAACCGGTACAACTGTCTTGCCGTGCTCGGCGGTTTTCTTTTTGGAGACCGCTTCAATATCGTCACCGATCAGACCGATCGGGCACTCGGATTGAATGGAAATCCCTTTGTTCAGCGGGAACAGGGTTTCGATTTCATCGATCAGCTTGGACAGTTTTTTGTCACCACCGAAGACGATGTCTTTTTCCTGAAAATCCGAGGTAAAGTTCATGGTCACAAAGGTGTTCACCCCTGTGGTACCGATGTAGTAGTTACGACGTCCTGCACGGCTGTATTGACCACAACCAACCGGGCCGTGAGAGATATGGATCATGTCCTTGATAGGACCCCATACCACACCCTTGGAACCAGCATAGGCACAACCACGAATGGTCATTACACCGGGCAAGGATTTTTTGTTGGACGTAATACATTTCTTGGATTGTTCGAGTTCAGGGTCGTTTGGAGTCAAGTGCTTGGCGCGGTCTTTTTTGGCTTTTTCTGGATAGACCTCAAGCACTTCCTGAATCAACGATTCTACTTCATCGCGGGACATGGCCATGGTGAGCCTCCTTCAAGTTAATAACGGGTAACAGACCGGGTTGCGCAAGTGAGGGGGTACCTGCGCAACACGGGTTCCGATAGGACCAATCTGTCCTATCCCGAGCATGGGCAGCCAACTCAGGAGAGTCAGCTCAGCCCGACCGCTTAAGCTTCGGCAGCGAGCTCAGCAGCAGTTTTACCGACGACAGAAGCGTCTTCTTCTTCCATGATGCCGAATTCCATCAACAACTCTTCCAGCTCATCCATAGTCACAGGCTGTGGAATAACCAGTTTTTTGTTGTCGATGATTTTGTTGGCCAGGGCACGATATTCATCCGCTTGTTTAGCGGTTGGATCGTACTCAATCACAGTCATACGACGGATTTCTGCACGCTGTACTACGTTGTCACGTGGGATGAAGTGGATCATCTGAGTGCCGATTTTGGCAGCCAGTGCTTCGATCAGCTCATCTTCACGGTCAGTGTTACGAGAGTTACAGATCAGGCCAGCCAGACGAACACCGCCGGAGTTGGCATATTTCACGATGCCTTTGGAGATGTTGTTGGCTGCATACATAGCCATCATCTCGCCAGAGCATACGATGTAGATTTCTTGCGCTTTGTTTTCACGAATTGGCATGGCGAAACCACCACACACCACGTCACCCAGTACGTCATAGAAAACGAAATCCAGATCGTCTTCGTAAGCGCCTTCTTCTTCCAGGAAGTTAATGGCCGTGATAACACCGCGACCGGCACAACCAACACCTGGCTCTGGACCACCGGATTCAACGCAACGGATATCGCCGTAGCCGGCTTTCAGTACGTCTTCCAGTTCCAGATCTTCCACGGTGCCTGCTTCAGCAGCCATTTCCATAATGGTGTTCTGAGCTTTGGAGTGAAGGATCAAACGAGTGGAGTCTGCTTTTGGATCGCAGCCAACAATCATTACTTTTTTGCCAGCTTCTGCCAGAGCAGCCACCAGATTCTGAGTGGTAGTGGACTTACCGATACCGCCTTTGCCATAAATGGCGCATTGACGCATAGCCATAGTCTGTATCTCCTGTAAATTTCCGAGCGAGGACCTTTACCCTTAAGGGTTCGGGGAGGCAGGCAACCGTGCTTCGTTGGCACTACTGATAACAAATCAGTCGCTTCCGGCATTTACCGAAAGCCTGTGCTGCCTGTTCACCAGTCCAATACTGCAGACCTCATGCCATTCCGAATAAAATATATAAGTCATTGTTTTTTAAGTTATTTTTATTTTTGTTAAGGATTTATTATCAGTATGTATCACGACAACAACAGTGACGATGTACTACACCCAACAAACAATTTGTCGGGTTTTGACGATTCTATTGATGTCAGATTATTGTCATATATCGATCGCCATATCCGGGGATAAAAAGTCTATATAAGTAGCTATATCTGAATGTCGTCTTTACGCCAAAAAACAGCCGTACGGTTGCTTTGCTACACAAAAAAACAAGGCCGGGAGGAGAGAAATTCAGCGGCCACAGGGCTCAGACAGCCGATCTGGCGGAGCAGACTGGCCCGCCATCAATCTGGCCTGAATATTGAAGCAGTCACGGTAACGCTCAAGCGATTTATCCAATATGACGACAGAGAGGAATCCCACATGGCAAGCTCGGAGCTTCTGCAAACACTGACCAACGGTCTGCGTACAGGGCAGATCATTCCGTACCTGGGTGCGGAAACATTAAACGGTGTCGTAGAAACCACCACTGGCGAAGCGATTCCTGCCGACAGTGACAGTCTGATACTGGCAATGAATGGCGGTAAACCCATGGCCCCGCGACTGATGTATGAATTCCCCCGTGCGGCGATGAACCTGGAAAACAAAAAGGGCCGCAAATTTATCGAGCGCTTTCTGACCACCCAGTATGGCGAACGCCAATGGACCCAGTCCCCCTTCCACCAGTGGCTGGCGGATATGGAACTGCCTTACATTGTTGATATCAATCGCGACACCCAGCTGCAGAATGCCTATCAGGGCCGCCCCCATACCCTGATCGTAGGTATCTCTCGTATCGCTGGCACCGACTATCGTTTCCGGATTTTCCAGTCCGATGGCAGTGACTACAGCGAAATAGACCAAGACAGCGTCGACAGCCAATTGCCGATCCTGTTCAAGCCCATGGGTACTCCGGTCCCCGAGCCTTGTTATATCGCTTCTGACGCCGACTATGTTGACTACATCACTGAACTGATGGGAGGTTTCGCCATTCCTGGTTTCCTCAAACAATACCGTCAGGGCAAACAATACCTGTTTGCTGGTATGCGGATGCAACGGGACACCGAACGCATGGTGTTGAGCGACATTATGTACAGCGCTGGCGAACCGGCGGGCTGGGTCTTGATGCCCGAACCCAATGATAAAGAACGTCGCTTCTGCGACAAAAAGAACCTGGTGATTGTTGAAGCCGATTTCAGTGAACTGATGGCTGAAGCACAAGCACTGACGGCTTGATACCTTGTTGATAGCTTGATACCTGTTGCCCTTATTGGACCCGTACCAATGGGCTTCAGCCCTCTCAGCCTAATCGTGGTGGGTGAGAGGGCTGATATTGACTCCTCATTTCTGTTCTCACCATCCTCTCTGTTGTCGTATTACTGACCCGGCCCCGGGCCTTCTCCCCCATATAGTCTTCCGTGCTTCTACCATAGATAACACACCATAAGACCTTTCAGCACGCCCCTCTTGCCTTATCCAACTTGCCTTGTTTTGTCATACAAAAAGACTATACCTTGACATAGTGGGTAATCCTGTTCAAAAACAGCTTGGAGCCTTGCCGTTGACAGGTATAACTACATAAGCAAACACTTGAAGCGGTCATCAGGAAAGCGGATGCTAATAACAAGGCAAACGCTGGCAGCGGGTGTCCAGCTCATCAAACCAGCCTCTTTGCGCGATCATTGTAAGTAACCCGACATCCCTTGGAGCACCTGTCTTCCATCAGGGCTCAGGGACAAGGAATCAAGGCCCGGACGCCTTACCGGCCGGTGCCAGCACCTCGGCAAAAGGATAACCATATGCTCAAGAGCTACGATGATGCACCATTAACAACCGACCTCTCTCGTAAAACCCTGGCCCTGGTTCTGGCCGGTGGTGAAGGCAGCCGATTAAAACAGCTCACTCGCTGGCGGGCCAAACCGGCGGTTCCTTTTGGTGGCAAATACCGCATTATCGATTTTGTATTGTCGAACTGTGTTAACTCAGGTATTCGCAAAATCAGTGTGGTTACCCAGTACAAATCCCACTCGCTGATTCGTCACGTCCAGCGGGCCTGGTCTTTCATGCGTTATGAAGTGGGTGAGTTTGTTGAACTGATGCCCGCCCAGCAACGTATCGATAAAGGCTGGTACAAAGGTACCGCCGATGCCATTTATCAGAATCTCGACATCCTGCGCCATCACACCCCCAACTATGTGCTGATACTTGGTGGTGACCATATTTATTCCATGGACTACACCCGCATGTTGGCCGCCCACCAGCAATCCGGTGCCGATGTCACGGTCGGTTGTGTCGAAGTTCCCCTTGAAGAAGCCTCCGACTTCGGGGTGATGTCGATCGACGAAAACATGAAAGTCACCCGTTTCAGCGAAAAGCCCGCCAACCCGGAATGTATTCCCGGCAAACCAGAATCAGCGCTGGCCTCCATGGGCATTTATGTCTTCTCCAGTGATTTTCTTTACCGCACCCTGATTGACGATAACGACAACCCGGATTCCTCCCGCGATTTCGGCAAGGACATTATTCCCGGCGTAATATCACGGCATAATGTCCAGGCCTTCCCATTTACGGATGAAGCCAGCGGTAAACCGGCTTACTGGCGGGATGTTGGCACTTTGCAGGCGTTCTGGAAGGCCAATATCGATCTCTGCAGCATCACCCCGGAGCTGAACCTCTATAACCGCGACTGGCCAGTCTGGACGTATCAGCCACAATTACCTCCCGCCAAATTCACCTTCGATGACGAAGGTCGCCGGGGTGAGGCCATCGACTCGCTGGTCGCTGGTGGTTGCATTATTTCCGGTGGCAGAATCAAGCGCTCGATCATTTCCAGTGACTGCCGGATTCACAGCTACTGTCATGTCAAAGACACCGTCATGCTGCCAAACGTCAATGTACATCGTTATTGTCGCATCCAGAATGCGGTGATTGACAAGGATTGCGAAATACCGGAAGGCACCATTATTGGTGAAGATCCCGAAGCCGACCGTCAGCGCTTTTACGTCGATGAATCCGGCATCGTGCTGGTCACGCCCGATATGTTGGGGCAAAGCATCCATATGACCCGCTGATCCGGTAGATAAACTGACGGCCAAAGCCTCACGACAGACCCATACCGACAACACCCTGGAACCTGTTTCCATAACGGACCGTTCATATGCAGCCAAACAAGATCAAACTGGTTATTTGCTGGCACATGCATCAGCCTCACTATCGTGACGGGCTTGATGGCCAGTATCGCCTGCCGTGGGTTTACCTGCATGCCATCAAGGATTATTCCGATATGGCTGCCCATCTGGAAAACAATCCGGCGGCCCGCGTAGTCGTCAACTTCGCCCCGGTGTTACTGGAACAGCTGGATGACTATGCCATCCAGATGCGCCAATGGCTGGCCGGTGCCCAACCCACCGGCGACCTGTTGCTGAACCTGGTCGCTGGCGCCAGCCCTGTCACCGATGACCTCGCGGCCCGGCTGGATATTCTGCAATCGTGCAGCAAGGCCTTTGCCCCAACCATGATTGATCGCTTTCCACCGTTCCGCAAACTGCTGGATATGGCCCAGGGTGATCAAATCACCACGATCGACGATGCGCACAGCCTGTCGTATTTCAATCGTGATTTTTTTACCGACCTGCTGGTCTGGTATCACCTTGCCTGGATGGGACATTCCCTGCGCCTGCGAGATGAACGGGTTGGACAACTGATCAACAAGGGCCTGGCAGAAGAGCACTTTAATCACGACGACCAGCGCACTCTGGTGTCCATCATGGCGGACATCCTTGAAGACATTGTGCCCCGTTACCGCCAGTTACAGGATAGCGGCCAGATTGAAATATCCATGACGCCATACGGCCATCCGATTGTGCCGCTGCTGATTGATTTTAATACCACCCGTGATGCCATGCCGGACGCCGCCTTGCCAGAGCATCCGGGTTATCCCGGCGGTTACGAGCGTGCCCGCTGGCATATGCAACACGGTATTGAGCAATTCCGGCATTTCTTTGGGCGCGCACCTTCCGGGGTCTGGTTGTCCGAAGGGGCGGTATCCAGTGCCGCGGTCGGCTTGCTCGATGAATTTGATATTCGCTGGACCGCTTCCGGTGAAGGCGTCTGGCGGCATTCCTGTGAAGCCTCCCAGCTGGATATCCACGATATCTCCTCCAAACGGGCACTCTATCAACCGATGCGTCACAACGATCAACAATGTGCATTGTTTTTCCGCGATGACGGCATGTCGGACCTGATTGGTTTTGAATACAAAAGCTGGGACCCGCAAGACGCCGCCAACAACTTTGCCCACAATCTCGACAACATCGCCAACCACCTTGGTGACCAGGTCGACCAGCATGTGGTTGCGGTGATTCTGGATGGCGAGAACCCCTGGGAATATTACCCGGACAACGGCTACACCTTCCTCGAAACCCTCTACCAGACCCTGACCGAGCATCCGCGTATCGCCATGACAACCTTCTCCGATGCCCTTGACCAGAATGCCTGCGTGCGTGATTTACCAGTGCTCAAGGCTGGCAGCTGGGTGTATGGCAGTTTCTCAACCTGGATTGGCGACAAGGACAAAAACATCGGCTGGGACTTGCTGGTAGAAGCCAAGCAGGTGTTTGATCAGGTCGTTGCCAGCCAGCAACTCAGTGACGATGAACAAACCATTGCCACCCACCAGCTGGCGGTCTGTGAAGGCTCCGACTGGTTCTGGTGGTTTGGTGACTACAACCCGGCCGACTCGGTTCGTGACTTTACCCTGCTTTATCAGCGCCACCTGGAAAAACTGTATCAGCTGCTGAAGCAGCCGATACCCGACAACCTTGACCGCTTACAGGCTGGTGGTGGCAGTCACTCCAACCATTCAGGCACCATGATTCGCAACTGAACAGGGATGATGATGGCTAATACAACCGCAAGCACTGCGCCCAAGATACAACCGGATCCACGCTCACGCTGTGCCGGAGTGCTGCTGCACCCAACCTCGTTGCCATCCGGCAAACTGGATGAATCGGCCTGGTTGTTTCTCGACTGGATGCAGGCCGCTCATTTGACGGTGTGGCAAATGTTGCCCTTGATGGAACCTCTGGACGGCCTGTCACCCTATCAGGGTGTCTCGGCCTTCGCCCTCAATCCTGCCCTGTTGCCGGATCATTGGCAAAACCAGATCGACCCTCAGGCGCTGGCGGCATTTATCGCCAATCCACCACACTGGCTGCAACCTTACGCCCGTTTCACATTACTGAAACAGCTGCATGACGGCAGCGCCTGGAACCAGTGGCCCGATGTCTACAAATTCCGCGACCCACAGGCTCTGGCCGATCTGGATCAACACTATGCTGACGAACTGCACGCCATTGTCAGCCAACAGTTCGCCTTGATCCAGTGCTGGCAGCAGCTGAAACACGCAGCCAATACCCGAGGCATCCAACTGTTTGGGGATATGCCGATTTTTGTTGCCTACGACAGCGTCGATGTCTGGAGCAATCCGGACGAATTCAAGCTCGACGACAACCTCAACCCTACCGTTGTCACTGGTGTGCCACCGGATTATTTTTCTGCCACGGGCCAGCGTTGGGGCAACCCTCATTACCACTGGCCTCATATGGAAGCCAACGGCTTTTATTGGTGGCGACAACGTATGGCCTGGAGTCTGGAGCTGTTTGACCTGGTGCGTATTGACCATTTCCGCGGTCTGGAAGCCAGCTGGGAAATTGCCGTCAGCGAGCCAACCGCCATGACAGGCAACTGGGTTAAAGCCCCCGGACACGCTCTGCTCTCGGCACTACAAGCCACCCATGACCCACTGCCAGTAATCGCCGAAGATCTCGGAATCATTACCCCGGAAGTGGTGGCGCTGAAAGAGGCCTTTGGTTTGCCCGGTATGTCGGTACTGCAATTCGGTTTTAATGGCTTGCCCGACAACCCTCACGCACTGACCGAACAGGTCGAAAATTCGGTGGTTTATACGGGTACCCACGATAACGAAACCACCCTTGGCTGGTGGCAAGCCCTACAGGATGACGGCCAGAAACACTGGATTCTGTCACAGCTCGACCTCCATGTCGGTGAGATGCCCTGGCCACTGATCGATGCCGCACTTCAATCACCTGCCTATATGGCCATTATGCCGCTACAGGACTTTCTCGGACTGGATAACCAGTCCAGAATGAACACTCCCGGCACCATCGTCGATAATTGGCACTGGCGTTATCAACCACAACAACTGACTGAGGCGCTGGCACAACGGATTGCCACCCTGGTCGATCGCTGTGAACGTTACCCTGCCGAGCAAGAGAAACAGAAACCTCATGACTGAAACAACCGCCGTGTCACAACACCTGCAATGGCTGGAAAACGGCGAACATCCGGACCCTTTCCGTTTTCTGGGTTTGCATCAGGATGACCAGGGCTGGCTTGTCCGGGTCTGGTTGCCCGGTGCCCGTTACGCCTGGCTGGAACAGCAACCACTGCAACCGCTGTCGGATAGCGGTTGTTTTGTTGCCCGTCTCAATAAGGCCCAATACCAGCAGCTACCAGAACATTACCGCGTTGCCTGGCAAGAAGACGACGCCATTCGCCATGAAATCACTTCTCCCTGGTCTTTTTCCCGCCAAGCGGGAGACCTCGATCTGCATCTGTTTGCCGAAGGTCGCCACTGGCAAATCTATAATCTGTTAGGTGCTCACCCACGCTGTATTGATGGCATCGACGGCGTGTATTTTGCTGTTTGGGCACCCGCAGCCAAACGGGTCTCGGTGATTGGCAGCTTTAATAACTGGCATGGCCTGCGCCACCCGATGCGCCCTTGTGATGGTTCCGGCATCTGGGAACTGTTTATCCCCGGCCTGCACCCCGGTGATCTCTATAAATTTGAAATTCTCAGTGGCCATACCAATACCCTGCGCATCAAGACCGATCCTTACGCCCGGCAGATGGAACTGCGCCCGGAAACCGCTTCCGTCGTTTGTCGCAGTCAATATGCCTGGCAAGACAAGCAATGGCTGACGCAGCGGGCTGCGGCCGACTGGCAACACCAGCCCATCAGTATTTATGAGCTGCACCTTGGTTCCTGGGCGCGGGATAATCAGGGCCACTTTCTCAATTACCGTGAACTGGCCCAGCGGCTGGTGGGCTATTTGCAACACACGGGCTTTACCCATGTTGAGCTACTGCCCATTGCCGAACACCCTCTCGACCAGTCCTGGGGCTATCAGACCTCCGGGTATTACGCTCCGACCAGTCGCTTTGGTCATCCCGATGATCTGCGCTTTCTGATCGACCTGTTGCACCAACACCAGATAGGTGTCTTCCTCGACTGGGTACCAGCCCACTTCCCACGGGATGACTTTGCTCTCGCCCGCTTCGATGGCACCGCGCTGTACGAACACGCTGATCCGCGTCAGGGTGAGCATCTGGAATGGGGCACCTATATTTTTAACTACGGCCGTAACGAGGTACGTAATTTCCTCATTGCCAATGCCCTTTACTGGTTGCAGGAGTTCCACCTCGATGGCCTGCGGGTTGATGCCGTGGCCTCCATGCTGTGCCTTGACTACGCCCGGGAAGAAGGCCAATGGTTACCCAATCGCTATGGCGGCAACGAAAATCTGGAAGCGATTGAATTCATCAAGACCCTCAACCACGAAGTACACGCCCAATGCCCCGGTGCCCTGATGATGGCAGAAGAGTCCACCTCCTGGCCGATGGTTTCGCGCCCGACCTGGATGGGTGGGCTGGGCTTCTCCATGAAGTGGAATATGGGCTGGATGAACGACACGCTGAGCTATTTCAAACAAGATCCTATTTACCGCAGCCATCACCATAACCAGCTGACGTTTAGCCAGATGTACGCCTACACAGAAAACTTCGTCTTGCCGTTGTCCCACGATGAAGTAGTGCATCTGAAAAATTCACTGGCAGGTAAAATGCCTGGGGATAACTGGCAGAAAATGGCCAAC
The DNA here is from genome assembly GCF_030688925.1 of Oceanobacter sp. 3_MG-2023. Taxonomy (NCBI): domain Bacteria; kingdom Pseudomonadati; phylum Pseudomonadota; class Gammaproteobacteria; order Oceanospirillales; family Oceanospirillaceae; genus Oceanobacter; species Oceanobacter sp. 3_MG-2023. The sequence continues at coordinate 11,279 of NZ_JAUYVX010000007.1, read as the reverse complement.
CTGCGGCTATTACTGGCCTGGCAATGGCTGAACCCCGGCAAAAAACTGCTGTTTATGGGGGGCGAACTGGGCCAGTGGACTGAATGGAACGAAGCCGTTTCCCTCGATTGGCATCTGCTCAACTACCCGGATCATCAAGGGATCCAGCAGCTGGTGTGTGACCTCAACCACCTGTACCGCCAGGCACCGGCGTTGCATCAGTACGAGTTTGAACAACAGGGATTCGAATGGATCGACTGCAATGATTCCCAGCACTCACTGCTGAGTTTTATCCGCAAAGGCGACCACGAATGCATGGTCTGTCTGTTCAACTTTTTACCGCTACCACGCCAGCATTATCCGGTTGGCATGCCACACGCCGGCAGCTGGCAAGAAACCCTGAATACCGATGCCGGACTGTACGGCGGCAGTAATGCCGGTAATCAGGGCATCGTTTATACACAAGAGCAACCGCTTATGGGTCAACCCTGTTCCGCGCTGGTGACATTACCACCACTTGGCGCAGTGGTACTGACATACCAGGATTACAAGGGTCCTCATCCTTCATGAATATATTGTTTGCCACCTCTGAAATTCATCCGGTGATCAAGACCGGCGGTCTGGCGGATGTATCGGGAGGTTTGCCGAATGCTTACTCCCGTCTCGACAACCAGGTACGTGTTGTACTGCCGGGTTACCTCGCGGTATGGGAAAAGCTGACCCAGGTTCGCAAAATTGCCGCGTTCCAGATTCACACCAGTTTTTACAGTCACTCCGTGATTATCAAAGAGGCCTGCTGCAAAGGCATCGATGTTCCGCTATGGATTGTCGATATTCCTGAACTGTTCGACCGTCCAGGGAATCCTTACCTGGCCGATGATGGCCGGGACTGGTGGGACAATGGCGAACGTTTCGGGGTGTTCTCCCGCATTGTTGCCGAGCTGGCCATGGACAAACACGGCATCGGCTGGCGCGCCGACCTGGTTCAGGCCAACGACTGGCAAACCGGCCTGGTGCCGGCTTACCTCGCCGAAGAAAGCCAGCCTCCGGCCACTATTTTTACCATCCACAACATGGCTTATCAGGGCAATTTCCCCAACAGCCTGTTTAATTATCTCAACCTGCCCTGGCACTGGTGGAACGCCGAAGGTGGTATCGAATTCCATGGCCAGATGTCGATGCTCAAAGCCGGTATCGAGATGGCTGACTGGGTCACTACCGTCAGCCCCACCTACGCCCAGGAAATCACTCTGCCGGAATTTGCTTACGGGCTGGAAGGTGTGATGGCCCGCAAACAGCGCGAAGGCCGTTTGGTTGGCATTATTAACGGCATTGACGAGGATGTCTGGAACCCTGAGACCGACCGTCTGATCAGCCGTACCTACAGCGCCAAAAAAGGCCGGGTAGCGGCCAAGGCCGATAACAAGAAGGCCTTGCTTAACCATTTTGGCTGGCATGAATCCGAAATCGATCTCAAGGTCCCGGTGATTGGAATGGTCGGCCGTCTGGTCTGGCAGAAAGGCGTGGATCTGGTACTGGATCTGATTCCACAAATGCTTGAGCAGCACAATGCCATCTTTCTGGTACTGGGCAGCGGTGATCGCCAGCACCACGAAGCCCTGCAGCGACTGGCCATCAATTATCCGCGCCGGGTGCTGGTTTATCTGGGCTATTCAGAAGCACTGGCTCACCTGGTCGAAGCCGGGTCCGATATGTTCCTGATGCCCTCCCGTTTTGAGCCGTGTGGCCTCAACCAGATTTACAGCCTGATGTACGGTACTCCACCTATCGTGCACAGCACCGGCGGCCTCGCCGATACCGTGGTGAATGCCACCAAGGAACACCTCGATGACGGCACCGCCACCGGCTTTGTTTTTTACGACCCCAGCCTGCATGCCCTGAAATCAACCCTACAGCATGCCCTGCACCTGTTTGGCAAAAAACGGACTTGGCAAAAGCTGCAAAAACAAGGCATGCAACAGCATTTTGGCTGGCAGAACAGCGCCCAACACTATCTGAACCTGATTCAGTAATTCAGCAGGAGAGCTTTATTATGTCGGCACACATTCCCGCGACAACCCCGAATGCCCTGTCTCCGCAAGAACAGCGCCAGTTAATAGAAGACTTGCTCAAGAAGGTCGGCATGAACGTGACCGACATCGAAGAAGACTTTGTTGACTACCTCTACAACACACTGGGGCGCAACCTGGCCTCGGAGCCGGATTATCACTACAAGGCGCTGGCCTACGCCGTGCGCGATCGCCTGATGAAACTGTGGAAGCAGACCTGGGCTGGCTACCATCAGGAAAAAAGCAAAAAAGCCTATTACCTGTCGATGGAGTTTTTGATCGGCCGCTCGTTAAGCAACAACATGCTCAACCTCGGCATTGAGAACAAGGTTGATCAGGCCCTGTACAAACTGGGCCTGTTGTTGGAACACGTTGAAGATGCCGAAGCCGATGCCGGTCTTGGTAACGGGGGCCTGGGCCGTCTGGCCGCCTGCTTCATGGACTCCTGCGCTACCTTGAGCCTGCCGGTGATGGGCTACGGCCTGCGTTATGAATACGGCATGTTCAAACAGCTGATCCAGAATGGCCATCAGATCGAAGCCCCTGACCATTGGCTCGGTTACGACAACTACCCCTGGGAGTTCCCGCGGCGGGAATATACCCGCGTGGTCCGCTTTGGTGGCGTCTCGCGCCCTTACCGCGACCACCAGACCAATCGCCTGGAAGTGCGCTGGGAAGATACCGAAGAAGTACTGGCCGTGCCGTATGACGTCCCCATTCCGGGCTACAAGAATGGCATCGTCAACACCTTGCGCCTGTGGTCTGCCCAGGCCACCGAAATCTTTGATTTTTCTGAATTCAACCGGGGGTCTTATTTCGAAGCCGTATCTTCCAAAGCCGAAGCAGAAAACATCACCATGGTGTTGTACCCCAATGACACCAGCGAAAACGGCAAGGAGCTGCGCCTGAAGCAGCAGTACTTCCTTGTCTCGGCATCACTGCAGGATGTGGTCAGCCAGTGGATCGAACAACACGGCCATAATATGGACGATTTCGACGACCATAATGTTTTCCAGCTGAACGATACCCACCCCAGCCTGGCGGTCGCAGAGCTGATGCGTATTCTGCTCGATGATATGGAATTCGACTGGGACAAGGCCTGGGCCATCACCAGCCGCTGTATGGCCTATACCAACCACACCTTGCTGCCAGAAGCCCTGGAACGCTGGCAGGTATCACTGTTCCAGAAACTGCTGCCGCGCCTGCTCGATATTATTTATGAAATCAACACCCGCTTCCTGAAGCAGGTAGCGATGAAATGGCCTGGTGACAACAACCGTTTACGGCAGATGTCCCTGATTGATGAACACGACAATGTGCGGATGGCCTACCTCGCCATTGTTGGCAGTTTTTCCGTCAATGGCGTAGCCGCCCTGCATTCCCAGTTATTAAAAGATGGACTGTTCAACGATTTCTACCAGCTCTGGCCAGAGAAATTCAACAACAAAACCAATGGCGTGACCCAACGGCGCTGGATTGCCAGCTCCAACCCCGGCTTGCGCCAACTGCTGGGAGAAACCATTGGCGACAACTGGATCACCCATCTCGACGAACTGGCCGCCATTGAGCAATATATTGACGATCGGGCTTTCCGTCAGTCCTGGCGGGACGTCAAACGTGATAACAAAAAACGTCTGGCACAGCTGGTACAACAGGATACCGGCGTGGTGTTCAACCCGGATGCCATGTTCGATGTGCAGGTCAAGCGGATTCACGAGTACAAGCGCCAACTGCTCAACGTATTACATGTGATCCATCTGTATGCCCGTATCAAGCGCGGCGATACCCACAACTGGACCAATCGTTGTGTACTGATCGGAGGTAAAGCGGCACCGGGCTACTTTATGGCCAAGACCATTATCAAGCTGATCAACAACGTTGCCGAAATTATCAACAACGACCCGGAAATCGGCGACAAGCTGAAACTGGCCTTTATCCCCAACTACCGGGTATCGGTGATGGAAATCATCGCACCAGGCACCGACCTGTCGGAACAGATTTCCACCGCAGGCAAGGAAGCATCGGGCACCGGCAATATGAAGTTCATGATGAACGGTGCTGTCACCATTGGTACTCTGGATGGAGCCAATGTTGAGATTCTGGAGGCCGCTGGTGAAGACAACTTCTTCCTCTTTGGCTTGAAGACCAGCGAGGTTGCCGAACTGCGCCACCACTATCATCCACAGACCTATATCGATCAGGACCCTGATCTGCAAACTGTCTTCGAGTTGCTGGAATCCGGTCACTTCAATCACTTTGAGCCAGGGCTGTTCGACGACCTGATCAATGGCATGAAATCCGCCAATGACCCTTGGGTGACACTGGCCGACTTCCGCAGCTTTGTCGATGCCCAGCAACATGCCGCCAATGCCTTCCGTAACGTCGAGCACTGGACCGACATGAGCATTATCAACGCGGCTCGCAGTGGCATGTTTTCCACTGATCGCACCATCAGTCAGTACAACGAGGAAATCTGGAAACTGACACCGATTGGAGAACAACCAACAGCAACCGTGGCTACATCAACAAGCAGCAAGAAGAAAAAGAAAAAAGAAGAGAAGCGGCGTTAAGGCAGGAAAGCTGCCTGAGCAATCAGGCAGCCAGACGCTCGACCGGCGCATGAAACCATCATGCGCCGGTCGATCAAACAGACATTACAGCGCGCCGTGTATCTCACGAACTGCTGTATTGGTCATTGCCATTACATCGTCCAACGACACCAGCGGGTAACGTTTGGGTTTGTAGCCTTTCAGCTCGGAGTACATGGTTTCCAGCTTGGCGGCAGGTTTCTGGCCTTTGAAATCGCTTTTTTCCAGCGCCAGTTCTTCCATCAATTCGTTCCATGGTACCCCCTGCACCATAGGAATCAGGACGAAGTTGATACCATTGATATCGACCTGGGCCGGACTGGTCAGGTTCACGACAAACAAGACCGCTTTCATATCATCCGCAAAATCATCTTTGTAATAATCGACCAGGCCAGTGATCGATGACATTTTATCGAGTGCTCCCACCAACATATGGATCTTGTCATCCGCCAGAATAACAGCTTCCCGCATCAGTTCTTTAGGTGGCAAGGTATGGCCTTTATCGTCGCCCACTTCTCCGGCCACAATCACCAGATCGCCACGATAGGCCTGCATACCGGATTCTTGGGTGGATTCCAGAAAGTTGGAATAGAACAGACGCCCGGTTTCTTTATAGGTAGTAAGCAGCATATGGTAATTTCCTGTTAATAGTGATGAATGCCTGCTCTTTGCTTTCAAGAATCTTGCCGTCAAAATTCTCCAGCCATTAACAAAAAATCTTTTAATATCAAAATGTTACAAGGGACTAAAAACACATCAGAGCGATAATGTCGGATTTACAACACAACATTACCGACGCTATCCGACAAAGCAGACACGAGATCTGTGCTGGGCTTGCCCCATCGGGCACAAGCAACAGTATCCGCAAACAAAAAAACATCAGCGACCGGAAGTCGCTGATGTCCAGAGCAGGTGTACAACTCAGGCTTCTTTGGCAAACCGCACCCGGTCTTCGGCAGCCACACCCAGAATCTTGGCCAACCAGGGTGGTGGTGAGTTTTCCATCACGCCTTGTAAGCGCGACAGGACTTCGCTGGCTTCACAGACGTCTTTTTGCTTGATCGGGTACACACCGGCACGAACCACCTTGGCCGCCGCCGGACCGCCAATGGATTGCACATAGGCGACCTGACAATCATTAATCAGTCGGGCACGGAACGCATTACGATCATCTGACAGATCAGCTTCCAGTGCCGAGCGAACATCAACCAGTTGGTACTTCTCGGCACTCAGTTCATACACCAGAAATCGCAAACAAGAACCAAAATGGCCATTCAGTAACTCCCCACTGTTGGAAGCCACCGCCACACGAATGGAATTGGGCAGAGCCTCCGCATCGGCGACTGCTTGTGGCAGATCTTCTGCTTCGCTTTCACCCCAGAGAATCCGCACAGCTTCCTTGATGGCGGGTAAGCCAAGGCTGATGTCTTCACCATCTTCTTCACCGTCGGCACTGCCGAAGCCGGTTTTCAAATCCGTAACCGTAATGGTCGCCAGGGATTCTTCTGATAACTCACCCTCGATCCGGCGAGTCAGAATATCCAGTAATTGGCCCACACTGGTATCCGGCAAAATACGGGCAGCCATGGCTATTCGAAGCGCCGCTTCACGGCTGATAGGCGGTAGTTCACTCATCGCTAATCTCCATCTCATTATTGGGCACCTTTCCTCGCTGGCCACCAGGGCAGTCTGAGCAGGTGTCTTGCCAGGTCTGCGGTTGTCAGACCCGGTTCCGATTACATCAATTGAGTCAGGCCACCCTGGGCTTTGGCTTGCCATTCCGCTGCCGTAAAGGCTTCCACGGTCAGGGCGTGTAATTCACCACTGGCCAATGGCTCACTGAAAGCGGCCAGGATACGTTGCTGCCGCTGCACCGGTCGCAATCCCTCAAAGACATTACTGATAACCCGGGCGGTAAAATTGCAGTCGGCACCATGGATCTCGATCTTGGCTGCCGAGTCGTCCAGTGCTTGCTGGATACGCTGATGCACTTCGCTGGTTTCCATAACGTCGTCCTGTTATTCAGCGCTGGCAGTGGCTTCTTGCAGCAGTGTTTTCAGCGAGCCATCCGCCGCCATGCTGCAGACAATATCACTGCCACCGACCAGTTCTCCGTTCACGAACAACTGCGGAAAGGTTGGCCAATTGGAAACCATTGGCAAACGTTCCCGGATTGATGGAGCTTGCAGAATATTGACGTAGGCAAAATCAACACCGGTTACCTGCAGTGACTTGATTGCTGCAGCAGAAAAACCGCACTCCGGTGCTTCCGGGGTGCCTTTCATATAAATCAGAACCGGATTGCTGCTGATTTGCTTATTGATGGTCTGGATAATATCGGTCGTGCTCATGGTGTTTTCCTCAGGCGACAAAGCGATGAACCGGATGGGTATCCGGCAGAATGTGATGTTGCAACAAGCGTAAGGTGCTGGCTCTGGCAGCGACGTCAAGCACCGAGAAATCATCTTTCGTGGTTGGGGAGGCGTCGGCACCGGCTTCCAGCAGTTGTGCCACCAGCGCGTCATGACCAATGGATGCGGCATAGATCAGTGCCGTCGCACCATGATCATTTTGCTGATCCATATCGATATCGTTATCGAGCAGTAATTGCACGACACGGCTGTTTTCACTGAGACAGGCCATCCAGAGGGCGTTATTGCCATCCTTGTTGACCAGATCAATCCCTGCCCCTGCCATCACCAACTCACGGGCAATATCCAGATTGCCATCACGGCAGGCCTGCATCAGGGCGGTGTCCTGATTGTCACCCCGCTGATCCAGGTTGTAAGGATCAAAGCCGTGCTCAACCAGCCAGCCACGCAGCGGATGACTCAAGGCATCCAGCGGACGGCTGATACTCGGGTACCAGGCTTCGTAACCGCCATCCAGGCTATAACAGCTGGTAAAGCCAAAATCACTGAACAACTGGGCCATATCCTGACTGGCATGGCCGTGATAGCAGTAGATCAACACCGGGACCGAACGCGCGGTATGTCGTAGCAAGGCGCGCAGATTGGTGTCGTTCAGATGCAATGCCGCGGGATGATGCCCGGACAGATAAGAACGGAAATCACGCATATCAAGCAGCAACATAGGGCTGTCATACAGCATGGCTTCTGCTTCAGTTACAGACAGGGTTTGCCATTGGGTCATGGTGAGATCCTCTTCCAGAAAAGTGGGTTGTTAACGGGTCATTTGCAGTACTTGCAGCACTTGCAATCAGTCTTCAGGGCCAAAGCACTCAGCATAAGCCGTACAGTCATCACAGCTGGGAGCACGACAGACATAACCGCCACCGGCTTCACACAGCTGTTTGTAAAAAAAGCGTTTCCATTTCATGTCGCGATCGTTGGCGGCCACCAGCGCAGGAAAATTCTGCGACAACAAGGCACTGAGTTCACCGCGGTTAAGCAAACCGAGGTCACGCCAGAGATGCTCTTTGCCCAGGCAACCGGCCGCAACCATATCGGCCATCAACAACTCGCTATCATCCTTGCCAGCCCGGTGTTGTAGTAATAACTGCCGGATTTCCAGCCACTCATCTTCACGCATTTCCAGCAGTTGCTGACGCAGGTCGGCACCATGACGTTGATTGTCACGGTCTTGCTGCTGCGGAAAGGGCAAACTCTGATAACGATTCTGGCCATACAGATAGCGGTGCAAGAACCAGCGATAATCAACCGGTTTCAGCCCCAGGTAATACGGCAGGCACGTCCGTCCTTGCCGCTGGCTGCGCAGTATCTGCCCCAACCAACGGCTGGTGTTGGTACGCAGGGATTCGCGTTCGCTGGTCGATGCGGGTAATAGCTGGGTCATAATCTGGCGCCAGAGTGTGGGTTTTACCGTTACAGCCAAAGTCATACCGTTTCTCCTGCCAGCGGTGTTGGGCAACCATTGCCCTGGGTATGCTTGCTGGCACAGCCTTCTATATCGTCCGGTACATCCAGTTCTTCCCGGCTACGGGTGCTCAGGCCCAGTTGCTGCTGCAGACGCGGCCAATCGAAGCCGCAGTGATACCAGCCCTCAAGCTGAATGAGTGGCCGGCGAATCAGCAAGGGTTCAGCAATCATGGCAACCATCGCTTGTTCCGGAGTGCAGTTGTCAGGATCAATATGGCCAGCCTTGACTGCCGGAGCCGAACGGTTGAACCATTTGTTGACCGGCAAGGAGCCAAAAAACCGTCGTAACTGCTGTGCCTGCCATGGCGTATCGAGCAGGTTATGTTCGATCACATCAACACCCGCTTCACGTAGAATTTTTTTCTGTCGGGTGTTGTTGATACAACCGGGTTTTTCATAAAAATGCAGCACGATAAAACCTCCTGTTTCGACCATAAAACGGTTCTTGCAACGATGACTAACCAGCGTTAGCGAGCCTGGATTTCTTGTAAGGCTTCAGCCATTTTTTCTGGTGGAATACCGGTCAGGGAACCCGGTGGATTGATTGCCACACCAGACGCATCCAGAATTGCCTCTTCAATCGGACAAATACTGGCGCATTGAGGCTGGGCATAATCCCCTTCACACTCTGTACATTTGCGCGCATTGATTTTGAAATGCGGTTTGCTGTCATAAATAGCTTCGCTCGGGCATACGTCGTAACAGGCCCAGCAGTTCACGCAAGAATCAACAATAGATAACGCCATGCTAACCTCCGAAGGTGCAGTGAATGGCCGGGTTATGCCCGGCCTGGTGATGACTCAGACAGAAGCCCGTTGTGCGGAAGATGTCTCTGCGGCCGCTTCATCAAGCACGCCGCTGGCAGCCATTTCCTGATAAACCTCCATCACGGCTTCTTCGATGGGTTCCATCGCGTGTTCGCCGTTAGGCACAATGCCGGCCTCTTCCAATAACGACCATGGCTCGTAGCCAATCTTTGAGCACAGCACGGCTTCGCAACCACTCAGGGCACGAATCGATCCGGCCAGGGCACTTTCCTTTTCGCCACAGCTGTCGTCACCCACACAGAACTGGTCGACCTTGCGATGGCTGATAAAACGCACGCCTTTTGGAGAGGCTTCGTAGATCAGGAATTCGGTCGCATGACCAAAGTGCTGGTTGATCAGACCGCCGCCACTGGTGGCAACTGCCATCAGTGCCGGGCGCAGATCGCTGGCGATGGTATTTTCCACAGTCGGAACAGAAACCGCGGCCAGACGGCTGCGCTTGGCTTCTTTTTCGTCCAGTTCTTCGAGAATACCGGCGTGTACCACAGCACGGGTCTTCATGGCGGCGTTGTAATCGATATCCATGGCAGCAATTTTATCGAGGGTGAATTCTTCGCCCCGATCTTCACCCAACAGGCCAACGGCATCGGCACGGCACTGACGGCAGTGACGCATCATGTTCATATCACCGGAGCAGGCATCCTGCAGATCTTGCAGCTCTTCCGGCTCAGGCCCGCGCTGCCCCATAATGCCGAAGAAGGTGCCGTGTTCTGCTTCAGAGATCAGCGGCATCACGTTGTGCAGGAAAGCGCCTTTGGATTTGACGGTGCGCGAGACTTCTTTCAGGTGCTCATCATTCACCCCAGGAATCATCACCGAATTGACTTTCACCAGAATGCCGCGTTCAACCAGCATCTCGAGGCCTTTTTGCTGTTGGGCAATAAGGATCTTGGCGGCTTTTTCACCGTAGATACGTTTGTTATTCCAGTAAATCCAGGGATAGATTTTGGCCCCCACCGCCGGATCGACACAGTTGATGGTGATGGTGACGTGATCAATGTTGTGCTTGGCCAGCTCTTCCACTGAGTCTGGTAAAGACAAGCCATTGGTCGATACACAGAGCTTGATATCCGGCGCTTGCTCACTCAGCATACGGAAGGTTTCGAACGTGCGTTCGGGGTTGGCCAACGGGTCGCCCGGGCCGGCAATCCCCAGTACCGTCATTTGCGGGATATTGGCCGCAACGGCTTTGGTTTTCATCACCGCTTCTTCTGGCGTTAATACTTCAGATACCACACCAGGGCGAGATTCGTTGGAGCAGTCGTACTTGCGATTACAGTAATGGCACTGGATATTGCAAGCGGGGGCGACCGCTACGTGCATACGAGCAAAATAATGATGCGCTTCTTCGGAATAACAAGGATGGTTCTTGACCTTGTCACGAATTGAATCCGGCAGCGCCGACATCTGGTCGTTATCACTGCCGCACGAACCAGAGGCACAGCTACTGGTGGCTGCGGTTTCCTCTTTGCTTTCGTCTTGTCCAAGCACTGTCAGTTGCATGGTCTCAGCTCCTTCATTATGACCTGCCTGCGGCAGGTGAATCTCTGATAACCCGGGTGGGCCGGTTGCTAACAAGTCGTTGCAATGCCAATGCCTAAATATAACGCTTTGTTTTTATTGGTTTTTTATATTCCAACCTGATTATTTGTCGTATTCCGTACAGCACATCCAAGGGACTTTTTGTGGTGTAGGGAACAAAGGCAAGAATGCTCAATGTCATCGTAATCGTGATTTTTTGTCACAAACATGTGATTCCTGGCGTCCAGGAACAGCAAGCTATAGAGCAGAAAGTCTATAGGGGGCATCTATTTAATCCGGTGCTCACTCTGGGCTACCAGATGGTTTCGAATCACGAAGCCGACTTGCAGGCCTGACGGGTCAAGTCAAACGTCGGCGACACCGAGTCGAGATCAT